>CAZHJO010000235.1:0-5249 GCA_964532755.1 uncultured Maribacter sp.
AATCCATAGTTGTTGCAAAGGAAGCTTCGTCTTTAATATAATTTAAACCGACTATTGTGTGTAATTTGTCATTAAAGGTGTTTTTGTTAAAAATATCAACTATATAATTATCGCCTGTAAAAGAACTTGGAAATGCGCTTTTGTTTTCAGATTCATAATCTGTATAGGCAGTATTCAAATGCAATGAACCTTGGTGGTATTTGTACGCTGTGGTTAGCCCCATACGCTTTTGATCACTTAAAAAACGATAGTCAGCATCGAAAAGTCCGAACGATTCATCATATGCTGTGTTCAATTTTGTTTGGTTGGCGTAAATATCAATTTTGAAATTATGGGAAAGTTGATATCCAAATTTAATATCTGTGTTAATCTGTGAATATGGATCCTCTTGATTCTGTGATGTAACTATTGCAGAAAGCCCTTCAGAATATCGATTTGAAAATCCCACCTGATATGCAAATTTATTCAAAGTCCCTCCTACTAAAACACTGTTGAATGCCTGGGCCAATTTATTATTTTGGTCTTCATTGGTTTGATTGGTCCCTATTGAAGCTTGGACGTTCAATGCTACTTTTCGCTTAGAAACCTTTTTAGTGGTAATATTAATTACTGCCGTCGCTGCATTTGTGCCATATAGTGTGCTGGCTGCCCCCTTTAGAATTTCTATTGATTCAATATTTGAAGCAGAAAGTAATCGTAAATCATATTCCTGTGAAAATGATGACGGATCAGAAACACGAACGCCATCGATTAGTACAAGTACTTGTCGTCCTCTTCCTCCACGGGCAAAAACACCCAAAATACCACCATCGGTTCCCCTGCTTCCGGCAATCTCGATGCCACTTTTCGCATTAATAATTTCCGCTATGGCTTTTCCTTGACTACGTTGAAGCTCTTCTGTACCTATCCTTATTACTGTTTTACCCGAATTTTCCCTTTTCAGTTCAAATCGGGAATCGCTTACAACGACTTCGTCCAACTGTTGGATACCAATTGAATCGCTCTGCGCTTCTTGCGCTGTAAGACCTGCACTTACCAATACAGCAGCGCTTAAGCCTAAAAAATGTTTGTTCATTTCATCAAGTGAATAAACGGGAGAATAGTATGTTTTATCCATACGAAAACTTTTATCCCGAAAGTTTAACAATGTTTGTTTGAATATGGCAGGTCTCCTGACTTGCGTGCTACTATTGACCTTCCCGTTTCGCTGAAATTTTCAGTATCCACAGTGGTATTAAGAAGTAATGGTAGCCACCTCCTACGAAAATTGGTAATAAAACCAATGTCGATTTGGCAAAGCTTACAGTTGCGGGAACAGTTCCAGATTCGCACTGGATTCCCTTTTAATTTAGTCACCGTGAAAGTGACAAAACCAAATTCGTTGTAAAAGTAAACCTAATAAATTATTTATCCTCTTTTTTCTTACTGAGTTTTATGGCCAACCAAATAAACCCAATAACGAAGTGAAGTAGAATAATCCCCGCAATTATATAGATTGCAACGTTTGAACTATCTCGCATGATTGAATTTTCTTCAAAAGTAAATTACATTGGCGTCTAAAATTGTGACATTTGTTACCTTGCACGAATATTTGAACCAACAACTCTGGTGCTTTCAATTTAATTACAATGAGAATATTGCACATAATTTCTATTGTTTTGTTTTTTGTTTCATGCAAAGAGAATCGTAAGGAAAAAACTGATGTTTCCCCAAGCGCTAGCGCTTATAAAATAGAGTACGCTAAGGGGTTTTCAATCGATAAATTAGCTTCTGGGATAACCGTTCTCAATATCTCATCTCCATGGCCCAATGCAAAAACTGGGTATAGGTATGCTCTCATACCCAGGGAAAATGAATCTTCGATTATGTTGAATGAAGAGGAATTTGATGCCGTTGTATCAGTGCCAGTAAACGACATTGTCGCGACATCAACCACACACATTCCAACCTTGGAAGCCCTAGGGGTCATAGATAAATTGGTCGGGTTTCCCGATGCACAATATATTTCATCAAAAAGTGCCAGAAAGCGCATAGATGATGGCTTAATAAAAGAGCTGGGCAACAATGAATCGATCAATACTGAAATGGTTATAGCATTGAATCCTGACGTTGTAATCGGATTCAGCATCAATAATCAAAATAAGGCCTATGAAACTTTGGAGCGGTCAAAAATACCCGTTGTATATAATGGGGATTGGACCGAGGAATCCCCATTGGGAAAGGCCGAATGGATTAAGTTTTTCGCTCCTTTTTTTCAAAAGGAACAAATGGCAGACAGTATTTTCAAAAAAGTTGCCTATGCCTACAACAGTGCCAAATCTTTGGCTAAAAAAGCAAGCAAAAAACCTACTGTATTGAGCGGAGCTCTCTATAAGGACGTTTGGTATTTACCGGGCGGAAAAAGTTGGGCCGCCAAATTCCTGGAAGATGCCAACACCAATTATCCCTGGTCTGATTCTGAACAAACAGGGAGTCTTAATTTGAGTATTGAAAGTGTATTGGCCAAGGGGAAAGATACCGATTTTTGGATTTCCCCATCCCAATTTGCCTCATATGGTGAAATGCGGGATGCAAACGTACATTACCTACAATTTGCAGCCTTCAAAAAGAAGAACATTTATACATTTGCAAACACAAAGGGAGAGACAGGGGGATTGTTGTATTACGAACTCGCTCCTAACCGGCCAGATTTGGTTTTAAAAGATTTAATACACATTTTTCACCCGGCGCTTTTACCAGATCACAAACTATTCTTTTTTAAACCTTTGAACTAACTTGGAAAGTAGTGATAAATATAGCGGCCCATTTATTTTGTTGTTCTTGGCATTGGTTTTGTTTTTCGGAATAAATATTAGTTTAGGTTCGGTATCAATACCCTTCAAGGAAACCCTGAATGCAATTGTAGGTGGTGAGATATCCAATGATTCTTGGAAATATATTGTTTGGAATTACAGGATTCCAAAAGCTATGACCGCCATTCTTGTAGGTAGTGGATTAGCATTGAGTGGATTGCTAATGCAGACACTATTTCGAAATCCTTTGGCAGGGCCATTTGTTTTGGGTATTAGTTCCGGTGCAAGTTTAGGGGCGGCAATATTGATTATGGGCGCCACTATGCTTTCGGGATTGTCCACCTACGGAATTATCAGCGATGTTTCATTGGCAATAGCCTCCAGTATCGGGAGTTTTTTGGTTCTTTTGGTTGTGGTAGTCGTTGCTTATCGGATTAAGGACACTATGGCCTTATTGATTATTGGTTTAATGTTCGGGAGCATTACCGCAGCCCTAGTTAGTGTGCTTTCATACTTCACTGATGCCGAAAAACTGCAACAATATATTTACTGGTCTTTTGGTAGCGTTGGTAATCTATCATGGCACCAGCTCTTATTACTGCTGCTTATCATCGCTGTTGGTGTTTTTCTCAGTATCATTTCGATCAAACCGTTGAATTCGTTGCTTTTGGGTGAAAATTATGCCCGTAGTTTAGGTGTCAACTTAAAAAAATCGCGCTATATTATTATTGTGGCAACAGGCTTGCTAGCAGGTGGCGTAACCGCTTTCGCAGGGCCAATTGCTTTCATAGGCTTGGCGGTTCCACATCTTACAAGGCAGATTTTCAATACTACCGATCATAAAGTATTAGTGCCCGCTGTTTTGGTCTATGGGGCTATTTTAATGTTGATTTGTGATACCATTGCGCAATTACCGACTTCCGCCAATGTCTTGCCCATTAATGCCATTACTTCTATTGTGGGGGCTCCAGTGGTTATATGGCTGCTAGTTCGAAAAAAGAAAATGATTTTTTAAATAACATACTATCCAGATAGATAACGAACATACTGCCCTTGAAGTCAAGAACCTCGGAATTGGTTACAGATCCAAAAAAGTAACCACGATTATTTCTGACGGTTTGAATTTTACTTTACAAAAAGGCGAATTATCAGCCATTGTGGGAGTTAATGGTATCGGCAAATCTACCTTACTAAGAACACTGGGGAAAGTACAATCTAGATTGTCGGGGACAATTTTGCTAATGAACAAGGAACTGAAAAGCTATTCGCCGATTGCCTTGGCCTCATCAATAAGTGTGGTTTTGACCGAACCTTTGGCATCAAAGAATCTAACAGTGCAAGAACTTATTACCTTAGGTAGACAGCCATATACCAACTGGATAGGTAAATTATCAGAGATTGACAGAAAAAAAATCCTGGAGGCAATCGTCATGGTTGATTTAGATGAATTAAGATCAAAAAAATGTTATGAACTCAGTGATGGGCAATTACAACGTGTCATGATCGCCAGGGCCCTCGCCCAAGACACCTCGATAATATTATTGGATGAACCAACCTCCCATTTGGATTTACACCATAAAGTGCAAATATTAAAATTGTTAAAACATATTGCCCATAAAACGCAAAAAACCATCTTGTTCACGAGTCATGAAATTGAAATGGCAATTCAACTTTGTGATAAAATATTGATCATGAACAAAGATGATCATGAATTTGGGGAACCCAGTGATTTGATCCAGAAAAAATCCTTTGAAAAAATGTTCCCATCAGATTCGGTTGAGTTTGATGCTAAAATCGGTTCCTTTAAAATAAAAAAGTAACCCTTCATGGCTAGAAAGTTTTAAAGTCAAACCTTTATCTTTACCTTATTGAACTTGAAAAAAAATGAATATATATCCCATATATCTATTAATCGGATTGGTAAGTCTTGCCATAGGTTATTTTCTGGGCAACTACATTAAAAATTTAAAGACCAGATCCAATCAAAGTACCTTGGAAGAGGAACGCAGACAACTTGAGCTTTCAAAAAAGGAAATGGAAAACCGGATTCTTGGTCTAGAAAATGAAAAAGACGAACTACGTTCGGAAAAGGAGCAACTAAGCCATGAGATTGTACGAAATCAAGCAGATTTAGATCATTTAGCACTAAAAAACAAAGAACAAAAAAGCGAAGTAGAAAAGCTTCAGGAAAAGTTTACCAAGGAGTTTGAAAATCTGGCCAACAAAATCCTGGATGAAAAAAGCACAAAATTTACAGAGCAAAACCAAAAGAACATTAAAAACCTGCTTTCGCCGTTACAGGAGAAAATAAAGACTTTTGAAGAAAAAGTGGAAAGCTCCCAAAAGGAGAGTATTAGTATGCATTCCGCCCTTAAGGAACAATTATTGAATCTTCAAAACCAAAACTTAAAAATTACCCAAGAAGCGGAGAATTTGACCAAAGCTTTAAAAGGTGAT
>CAZHJO010000236.1:0-5244 GCA_964532755.1 uncultured Maribacter sp.
GTTGATATTTTTTTCTACATTTATTTACTAAACAAAACACTACACCATGATCAAAAGAGTATTCTTTCTATTCGTCTTAATTCTTTTAACTTCCTGTGGGAGTTACAATTCAATCGATACATTTTACAACGCTCACAAAAACGACAATCAGGTCACAGCCGTACGCGTACCACAGTTTATGTTAACACTTATTAGCGGTATTTCTCCAGAAATGCAATCCCTTGTTGGGAATACCCGTGATTTAAGGTATATGCGCTTTCCAAGTGCCACCCCCGCTAAAACACAATTTTTGAACAAGCAGATGAACGGAATCACGGGCAATTCATTCATTGAGGTATATCGAAAAAATGACGAATTAAAGAGAAATGTCGTTTCAATCCGAGAAAAGAGAAATAGTGTAAAGGAAATATTGATTTACAATAACAATAACCTCAATGGTTCATTCCTTTATTTTAATGGCGATTTTGACCCCGTTAAAGTCCGTGAAATGGCAAAGAACAATGAATTCAGTAAACTAGGTGATGGCTTGATCCAACAATTCAGCATGGGGACACCTGGCATTAACCAAGAAGAAAAATCGGATAACTAAATAAACTATCTGGTAGACATCATTGCCTTTTCACGAATAATTTGGGCAACAGGTTTGCCCTCCAAATGGCTCTCTAACCAAGAGAGGATGTCCAAATACAGGAAGGCGCGCTTTTCATAGGGATGATTCTCGTATTTTTTAAGCTCATGGTACAATTTTTGGAATTCGCTACGGAGTTCACTAGGGTAAATATTTCCTAGATTTCGTAGGAACTTGATCATCTCCTTTTGTACAGCATGTAGGTCATTCATCTTCATTAAGAATTTGTAGGTACTTTTTAATTGAAGCTCTAAATGATAGTCCATTCCGGCTTCATAATGCGCCACTAAGCTAAGAACACGGGCAAAGCACATAAGATCTTCCCGCATCTTCAAATTCTTATTTTCAATGATTTTCTTTAAATACAGTATGCAATTCTTATTGTCCCCATTGCCAAAGTAAAGGCACGCGATCTTGTAGTACAGGATCATAATATGGTGGGCATCTAAACGATCCTTATGTTTATTAATACCATATTCTATAATTTTAACCAGGTACAATCCCTTATCAAAAGTGCCTTCAAGAAAATGAAGATTCAATCTATTGGCATTGATATAAAGAAAGGACAATGAAGTGATATTGTCATTTTTAGGAAAATTCTTCGACTCGACCATGGCTTCAAGTCGCTGAAGTGTCACTTTAAATTGAGAGCTGTATTTCACAAAAAATAAAGATTCCAACAAATAATGATTCCCTTTTAAATAAAACACAGGATTCAATTGGATCATTTTTTCATTTTCATAAAAAAGATCCACCCACTTGTTCGCATATTTATAACAAGAAAGAAAATCCTGAATTAAAAAACTATTCCACAAATGGGCTTTGTAAAGCCATAATCTTTCCCTAAAACCAAGATCTTCAATATTGTATTTAGGCAAATGTTTTTTAAAATAGGCCTTCACCTTTTTTAAATCTTCATCATTGCGAACATATCCAACTTTAAGCATAAGACCATATAATTGCAAGGATAAATTCGAAAGCTTACTCGTCATGACATTCAGTTCCGACAATTGCTCGGCCTGTAAAGACAGCTCATCTGCCCTATCGGGAATACTGCGAGTTATATATTGAGTTTCAATAATCTTTTCCAACTCAACAATTTCATAAGCGATATTCTTCTCCTCATAGTCTATAGCGACATATTTGGCCTTATCCAATATTTTCAAACTCTGTTTGTAGAGTCCTTTTTGATATAAGATGGTGGCAAAATCCAGTTGCTCCCGTAGTTGAACCCTCACATTCTGGTTCACGGGATTCAATCGTAAGCTAACGAGTATCTGTTTATAAAGATGTGCTTTTAGGTTTGAAAGTTGGGATTTTTTGACAATGCCACTATCCAAAATCACCTTTTCATCGTATCGCTTAACTTTATCCAATAGGTTGAACAAAGCTAAAAACTTGGCATCTGTATTCACTCCCAAGCGACCAACATACAGTTTAAACTGGCGTTTTTCTGACTTTGAGAGCGATTTAACCAGTACAAACAATGCATCTTTGTGCGCAATTGTCATCGTAATAAATATTGTTTAACTCGTTGTTTATTAACACTTTGCATTGACCAAAAACCAACTAAACGTTGTAAATGTAATCCTAAAATTTAGGTCAATTGCCCTATTGGTCCTATATTCGTAAATGGCTAGTTAAAACTACGTAAATATAATGAGTAAAGATATAGTACAGATTTTTGATACCACGCTTCGTGATGGCGAACAGGTGCCGGGATGTAAATTGGATAAGGACCAGAAGTTGGTTATAGCCAAACGTCTTGATGATTTAGGTGTGGATATCATCGAAGCAGGTTTTCCCATTTCGAGCCCAGGGGATTTTACTTCGGTCTATGAAATTGCCAAAATCGTTGAAAATGCTACGGTTTGCGGCTTAACACGAGCAGTAAGAAAAGATATAGAAGTAGCTGCTGAAGCCCTAAAACCAGCAAAGATCCCGAGAATACATACGGGAATTGGGACATCGGATTCCCATATCAAACATAAATTCAATTCAAATCGTGATGCGATCATCGAACGCGCAATAAGCGCTGTAAGTTATGCCAAAACATTCGTTGAGGATGTTGAGTTTTACGCCGAGGATGCCGGTAGAACCGACAATGAATTCTTGGCAAAAGTTTGTGAAGCCGCTATAAAAGCGGGTGCTACGGTATTGAATATTCCCGACACCACCGGTTATTGCTTACCCGAGGAATATGGGGCAAAAATGAAATACCTTAAGGAAAATGTCACTGGGATCCATAAGGCAGTGCTTTCTTGTCATTGCCATAATGACCTGGGATTGGCTACTGCAAATTCTATTTCTGGAGTAATCAATGGCGCAAGACAGATCGAATG
Organism: uncultured Maribacter sp.; assembly: GCA_964532755.1. Classification (GTDB taxonomy): domain Bacteria; phylum Bacteroidota; class Bacteroidia; order Flavobacteriales; family Flavobacteriaceae; genus Maribacter_A. Next base: position 2,971 of record CAZHJO010000236.1, read on the forward strand.
TACCATTAATGGTCTTGGTGAACGCGCTGGCAATACCTCCCTAGAGGAAGTAGTAATGATCTTAAGGCAACACCCATACTTGAAATTAGACACCAATATCAATAGCAAGTTACTTTATGATACCAGTCAAATGGTCTCCGATAAAATGGGGATGATGGTGCAACCCAACAAGGCCATTGTTGGAGCAAATGCCTTTGCGCACAGCTCTGGAATACATCAAGATGGTGTGATAAAGAATAGGGCAACCTACGAAATCATGGACCCTTTGGATGTCGGTGTTAATGAATCCTCGATTGTACTTACAGCAAGAAGTGGTAGAGCGGCATTGGCCTATAGGGCAAAAAAAGTAGGTTACGAGCTGACCAAAGTCCAATTGGATGCCGTGTACCAAGAATTCTTGAAATACGCGGACGTTAAAAAAGAAGTGATGGATGAAGATATTCATGAAATCATAACAACAAGCAAAATAACCATTGAAAGTGTTTCTTAAATGCAGTTGAACATTGCGATTTTAGGTGGAGATGGTATTGGGCCAGAAGTTATCGCACAGGCAGTTAAATGCCTCCAGGCCGTTGAGGAGAATTTTGGGCATAATTTTACCTTTACAGAAGGTTTAATAGGGGCTTCTGCCATGGAAAAGTTAGGCAGCCCCATTCCTGAGGAAACCTTTGAACTCTGTAGGGCCTCCGATGCCATTTTATTTGGTGCAATCGGGACGCAGGAATATGATAATGACCCAGATGCCAAAGTTCGGCCTGAAGACGGATTGTTGTATTTGCGGAAGGAGCTCGATTTGTTCGCAAATATTAGACCTATAAAGGTTTTTCCTGCGCTTATTAACAATTCACCAATTAAAAAAGAAGTTATTACCGGCACTGATCTCGTTATTTATCGTGAACTCACTAGCGGCATTTATTATGGTGGCAAAAGTTTAAGTGAAGACGGTACTGTCGCAACCGACTTGTGTAGGTATACTGAAAAGGAAATAAGTCGGATTGCCCACATGGCCTTTAAGGCAGCTAAAAAAAGAAGAGGAAAGCTTACCTTGGTAGATAAGGCCCATGTATTGGAGACATCAAGATTGTGGCGCAAAGTTGTGACAAGCATTGCTGAAAGCTATCCTGAAGTTGCATTTGACTGCATGTACATTGACAATGCCGCAATGTTAATGACCTTGAATCCTACTGCTTTTGATGTCATCTTGACCGAAAATATGTTCGGGGATATACTTTCCGCACAATGCAACGTACTCATTGGATCATCGGGTTTACTTCCATCCGCTTCAATAGGTACTGAGAATGCTATGTTTGGACCTATCCACGGATCATACCCCCAAGCTATAGACAAGGATATTGCAAATCCTGTTGCAGCAATTTTAAGTGCCGCGCTACTACTAAATCATTTTGGACTTGTTGAGGAATTCGATGCCGTAGTCGCAGCCGCGTATAAATCGTTCAGAAAAAAAATCGTCACGATGGATATTATGGGAAGTACAAAATATGGTACCGCGAATGTTGGAGATTTCATTGCGCAAAACATTGTTGACGTTGACGACAATTTGAATATCAATGATGAAAACATAGGACTTGGAAGATCGACAATAATCTAGTGTTCTGAATTACTCACTTGCCAATAACTTCACAAATTGATCAAATTCTTCTTTAAAATCATCATACTTAGCTCCTGTAGCAGGACCATTAAATCCTGTGTGGATTTTTCTAACATTACCTTTTTTATCCACAAAAATAGTAGTCGGGTAAGAAAGCACATGATTCAACATGGGTAACTTTTCCTGTGCCTTTTTTTTACTCGAAGTCCCTATTTGGGCCAATAGAACAGGATAGTCCACTCCTATCGCAGACTTTAATCTATTGATACTGTTATGAGCTTTCTCCTTGCTTTTGGCATACTCAAAGGCCAAGGCAACAACTTCGACTTCGAGGTTCGAGTTATCGGCCAAATAGTTTACGAAAAATTTGGTTTCATCAAGACAGTTAGGGCACCATGTACCCATTATCTGCACAATTACCGCTTTGTTTTTAAATTGGGGATCATCCAAGGAGACTGCATTGCCATTGGTGTCAGGAAATGAAAATGCCAATTTCTCGAAACCGGGATTCAAAAAAGTCAACGAATCAGCATCTGGCAATTCGAAACTTTCATTGCGTTTGGCAATGAAAGGTTCCTTAAAATGGTTTCCTGAATAGAAGGTCCCAGCTAAGCTCGTATCGGTTACTTTCGCAGTAAATAAAAATGCATGGGCACCATCAAATG
>CAZHJO010000237.1:0-5222 GCA_964532755.1 uncultured Maribacter sp.
GTCTACCAATACACCAGGTATACCCGTAAACTGTTCAGCTACATGGAAAGGTTGTGAAAGGAAACGCTGTACACGCCTAGCCCTACCAACTGCCAATTTATCCTCTTCGGATAATTCTTCCATTCCCAAAATTGCAATAATGTCCTGTAACTCCTTGTAGTGTTGCAATAACTCCTTAACTCTTTGGGCACATTCATAGTGGTCTTTGCCCAAAATCTCCGGAGTCAGAATCCTAGAAGTAGAATCCAATGGATCCACTGCCGGGTAAATACCAAGCTCAGCAATTTTACGGGACAAAACCGTAGTTGCATCCAAGTGGGCAAACGTTGTTGCTGGCGCAGGATCCGTTAAATCATCCGCAGGTACGTAGACCGCCTGGACTGAGGTAATAGATCCCCTTTTGGTTGATGTAATTCGTTCTTGCATTGCACCCATCTCTGTTGACAATGTTGGTTGGTACCCTACCGCAGATGGCATACGGCCCAAGAGTGCAGAAACCTCTGAACCTGCTTGTGTAAAACGGAAAATATTATCTATGAAGAATAAAACGTCTTTACCTTGGCCTTCACCCGAGCCATCACGGAAATATTCCGCAATAGTCAAACCTGAAAGTGCAACACGGGCACGTGCTCCAGGAGGCTCGTTCATTTGTCCGAAAACGAAAGTAGCCTTTGATTCCTTCATAGCCTTCTTATCAACCTTTGATAAATCCCATCCACCTTCTTCCATGGAATGTAAAAAGTCATCCCCATATTTTATAATCCCTGATTCCAACATTTCACGAAGCAAATCGTTTCCTTCACGAGTACGTTCGCCTACTCCCGCGAAAACTGAGAGTCCGCCATGACCTTTGGCAATGTTGTTGATCAACTCCTGAATCAACACGGTTTTACCAACACCTGCACCACCGAACAATCCTATTTTACCCCCCTTTGCATAAGGCTCTATCAAATCGATAACCTTAATACCGGTGAAAAGCACTTCAGTTGAAGTCGAGAGATCCTCAAATTTAGGTGCTTCACGGTGAATGGGTAAACCATTCTTACCCGATTTAGGCAAATTACCAATACCATCGATAGCGTCGCCGATTACATTAAACAAACGTCCGTAGATATCCTCGCCAATTGGCATTTGAATTGCATTTCCGGTTGCGTTTACCTCAGTTCCCCTACTAAGTCCATCCGTAGAGTCCATTGAAATGGTCCTTACTGTGTTTTCACCAATATGGGATTGTACCTCTAAGACCAAGATTGAGCCATCCTTATTAACGATTTCAAGGGAATCATATATTTTTGGAAGATCTGATCCTGATTGAAATTCAACATCTACAACTGGCCCAATTATCTGGGAAACTTTACCTGTAATTTTCGACATTACTAACTTGTTTTTGTATTAGGACTATTTCGACTTGAAAAACAACTTTCACGTGCTTATGTTTTTCAGGCTGCAAAGATATGTTATTCAACTTAAATTGAAAACTACTTTGAGCTGTTTTTTGAATATAAAAAACGCCTTCTGGAAGAAGGCGTTCCCAGATTTGTTGTTCCCTTATTTATTGCAGTGTAGGTGAAAAATTTGTTGGATAATTGCCGACATCAACCAAATTTCCGGATTCCTCAAAATTAGAACCATAGGTAGCATCTATCGCCTTCATAAACTCGTTTGCCATAACGGCATAACCCCTTGCCGTTAAATGGATACCATCTAGACTCACTAAGCCCCCAGTAACCAAATTAGTGGTTAATGTATAATCTCCTGTAGTTATACCCGTTGTTGATGCCTGTTCCAATATTGATTTAAAATCAACATAAGCTAGACCATTCGCTGCCGCTGCATCAGCGATAGTGCTATTAAAAGCATCTGTTGCCGTCTTAATTTCAAGTTGTTCCGAAGGAAGTAAAACCCATTTATCAGCCAATGGAAGCGTTATACCTTCAACTGAAAATTGCCCTGCCAATTCTGGAGGTAATTGTAATGATAAATCTGCAAAGGTATCTGTATTAACCGTACCAATTATAGAACTACTTGGCAAGACCAATAAATCATCCGCAGTGGCCTGTCGTGTCTGACCATAGGTGGCTCCCAATAAATTGGCTACAAGTGGGGCAGCCGCTGCGGGCAAACCAAACGATTGTACAAAAAGAGGGAAAGTAGGACTTGCATTTAAAACACCTGCTATTTGGGCAGATAAATCTGCTAATGTTTCATCTTTAATAACAACAGCGCTTGCTTCAGTTTCAGCAAATACAATAGAACGTTCGGGAACAGTCAAAAAAGCATATACTTGATTCAATTGTCCGAAAATACCATTGAGAGTAGGTATTTGAGGCCCGAAATCAGGATTTGTAGGATCTAATGGATTATGGGGCACCGTTGTAAAATGAGGTAAATCAGTAATATAAGGAATATTCGCAATGACACCATTTGCTCCATTAGAGGTTAAAGTAGCAACTGTAGCGTTAAATGCTTGAGCAAAGACATTAGGGTCTGTAATATCATTTATACCATAAGTAGCGGGATTAATATTACCTGCCTGATCCACACCAGTCCCGCCTGAAATGGCATAAGATAGAACATCATTTCCTGCAATCTCCGACAATGTAAAGAAACTTGGATTCTGTCCTATAGCATCACCTAATACAGTTGCCGATGGGCTAGAAGCCATTCTAACAAAATAAGGATTTGCATAAACCCCCAAGCCATTAATATCCCCATAACCAGATCCAGGAATACCAAGATCTAGTAGGTGAAAGCTTTTAGCGCCTGGGATTCCCATATTGTTAAAGGGTCCTGTTGGATTGTTCAATACCACATCGGTTGTAGGGCTAATTGCCCCAATAAGCGATTCTAAGTCAACAGGCCCTGCACCACCAAAAACAAGTCTTGGCTCCGCTATTCGAGCACCGTTGGCGGCAAGTCCGCCAAAATTATCATTCATCAAAGGTTGTGTAAAAGCTCCACCACCAACATCTGCGAATTTTTTTGATAATATATTTGGAAAGGAATTCTCTTGTGCAGCCTTGAACAAAGCTCCATCCGTATATCCTGCCGTAAAAGAAGCACCAACAGCCACATAAGTAGAAAAATCGACCGAACCAGCTGATAAGGCAGGTAACTCTACGACCACCTCCTCTTCGATCAGTGTAACATCCTCTGGGTCATTGCATGCTGTAAATCCTATAAAGGCGGCCAGCAATACCATATATTTTATATTTTTCATTGTAAATTTTTTTAGTTGTTATTAGTTATTTATGGTCCATGATACATAATACATTGAACCAATAAACCCGGTACCGAAGGCAGTAAAATACTCATCCCCTAAAAGATTGGTTCCTCCTACTTTGAATGTTGATTTTATACTGGGTACTGTATAATTGATCTGTGCATCAACAGTATGGAATTCCGGAACAACTCCATCTCCAAAAGTAGCTTCCCAGAAATAGTCATCGCTAAATCGGTACGCTATATTAAATCCGAAATTTTCAAACAAATTGGCATTCCCAAAAAAGGCTTTGAATTTATGCTCGGGCGTATTAAAGTTAAGTACGACATCAGGATTTGCATCTCGATCAAAATCGAGCTTTGAATAGGTATAACTTCCTCCTAAATCATAATCACCAAATACTTTTGCGGTCAAACCCAAGGCTGCTCCATATGAGTTAACGTCTGCATCGGAGTTAGTATATGCACTATAACCCTGCCAGTCTCCATTGGCTATCGCCAAAACAGATAATGAGCCGTCTCCGGCAGTACCATAATATGGTGAGGCAACTGCTTCCTGTGAAATGAAATCCTTATAGCTATTATAATATGCACTAAAATCCACTGTTAGTTTTTTTATTTTCCCTCTATACCCGACCTCTGCGGAAGTAACTTGTTCCGGCTTTATTATATCTGGATTGGCAACCTCTAAAACAGTAGGGTCACCAGTAGCGGCAAAAGCTTCCATTGAACTTTCGGTATATGAATTAGTATAGGGGGCGGCACCGGTTTGCGTGATGGTTGCCGGTTGGCCTAACAATTGACCTGAACCACTAACATCGAGATCTCTTGACCATCTCTCTAAATTATTAGGAGCAGAGCCTACTAAAAACCCTTGACCAGAATCCAATCCTATAAAAAGATCCTGCGTTGTTGGATTTCTAAAACCCGTTTGTACTGAAGCCCTAATATTATGATCTCGATTTACCGTCAAGCCTGCAGATATTCTTGGAGAAACGAAACCATCGAAAAATTCAGATTTATCGTAACGAACGGAGCCCGTTAATTTCAAATCCATGGTTTCACTCAACTCAAAATTATTCTGTACCTGAGTATATATACCATACTCAGAATAATCAATTGGGCCATCATAATCCGTGTAAATGGTTCCAAAAGAGTTTAAACTATATCTTCTATACGAACCACCAACTTGAATATCGGCAAAGTCTTTGGTTAAATGGCTAAAATTATAATTTCCATCAGCATGGTAATATTTTGATGCATCTTGAAATTTTGACCCTGTTAACAAATTAGGATCGTTTATACTTCTATTAAAAGCGGCTTTAAACCCTGGGGTTCCAGGCTCATAACGTCCAGATTCCGCTTGTGAGCGTCCAGCGGCATGTGCTTCAGTATTCGTTGCACCTCCAAGTGTTGCGGTCACATAGGCTCCTACATATTCTCCAAACCAAGTTCGGTGATCTTTCCAATCATTTAAAATATTAATCCCTGTAAACACCATGTCATAAGAATCCCCTGCTTTATCTGCGACCAAATAGCCTCTTAAAAAGAAATTATCATGCTTCACCTCTAATTTATGCTGTTCTTGGAAAAACCCATCAATATTATATCTGTTTAAACCTTGATAAATGGTAGTACCTGTACCTACTTTCCCCACGTAAGACAGTTCTAAACTATTACCGGTTATTGGTCGATAGTACAGACCCCAATCTGCTTTAATGCTTTCTGCATTATAATTGGTCAAATCTCTTTCGTTATATCCAATTCTACTAACATCAACTGAAGGCACCAATGCACTTGCCCCAGCAGGTAGAAGGCCTAAATTTTCTAGTGTTACTGCAACTTCTGTTTTTATATTTCTTGATACTTCATCACCATAAACATTAACACCATTGTAATTTAGGTCTGCCCGTGTACCTCCAGGAGTTGTTTTATCAACCTCGCTCGTTGCTGCCCAATCTGTTCCTTGTAAATACCCAAAATTGACTTTGACCGCAAAT
>CAZHJO010000238.1:0-5220 GCA_964532755.1 uncultured Maribacter sp.
ATAAGTTGGGACACGGCCATTAAGGCTGCAAATAACGCTATTAGGATTTCACCTATGGCTTCTGCTCTTTCGGATGCCACCGATACTTCTACGGTTTCATCACCTTTTTTATCATATAACATCATGCATTTTTTTCAAATGGGTTACCAATTTATGAATGGCCTTACCGCGATGACCAATTTTGTTTTTTACCTCCAAGGGCAATTCAGCGAAAGTTTTAGTGTAGCCATTGGGCTTAAAAATAGGGTCATAGCCGAATCCTTTGTCCCCACTTTTATCGTTGATAATTTCACCTTCGACCTTAGCTGTAAAAACGTGTTGTTCATTATTTAGGTTCAGTGCAATGACTGTTTCAAACCTTGCTTTCCGTTCCGTTTTGTTTGCCAGTTCGTTTAAAAGCTTATCCATATTTTCATGGGCATCTCTTTGTTCACCGGCATAGCGGGCGGAATATACGCCGGGCGCACCTTCCAAGGAATCAACCAATAGACCAGTATCATCGGCAAAACAGGGGTAACCAAAATTTTGAGTTACGTAATTAGCTTTTATGATTGCATTTTCCTGGAGTGTTTTACCGGTTTCTGGAATATCCTCATGACAACCAATATCATTCAATGACAGTAAGGTTATGTATTCTGGAAAAATTGCCCTGACTTCTTCTACCTTGTTTTTATTATGGGTAGCAAATACAAGTTTCATAACGTTAATTAGATCGGTTGCGATAATTCTTTGTAATACAGAAAGATACATTAGATACTTTATGTATTACTATCGATTGGGATTTAGTGGAAATATATACTGATTCAAAAGTAGTAATTTTATTAGCTACTATATTATTGCATTATGAGGTTAAAACTACCGCCTGCAGTTGTTTTTTTGATATTTGCCATACTTATGTATTTGTTGTCTCGATTTTTACCTTTTGGTGATTTTGAGTTTTTTGGACGTGAGTACCTCATATTGATTTTAATGGTTATGGCAGCTTTGATTGCAATAATTTCGCTGTTTCAGTTTTTTACTTCAAAGACCACAATTGACCCAAGAACACCTTTAAAGGTTACTAAATTGGTGACAGGAGGAATCTATAAGTTTACTAGAAATCCTATGTATTTAGCAATTTTATTGGTTTTATTGGCGTGGGGTCTTTGGTTGGGCAATGCTTTTAATACCTTATTGGCTGCTGGTTTTGTGGGATATATGAACAAGTTTCAAATTGGGCCTGAGGAAGAGGCATTGGCCACTATTTTTGGCAAGGAATTTCAGCAGTATTGTTCGCAGGTAAGGCGCTGGTTTTAGATTTTTGCGTTTAATCCCATTTTATTATTATCTAATTAGCTTATATATCAAAAAATTAGTATATTTGCTTATAATTAAATGTATTAGCATTCTGACTTATGGAAAGTATTGCAATTATTACAGGTGATATCATTAATTCTAGAGGGCACAATTCAACGGAATGGATGGCCAAGCTCAAATCATGTTTGAACCAATGGGGCGATACACCTTCAAGATGGGAAATATACCGTGGGGACGAGATACAGCTACGTATTAATAAAGAGGATGCTTTATTTGCGGCTATACAAATAAAGGCCTTGATAAAAACAACCAAAGGATTGGACATTCGCATGGGTATTGGTGTTGGCAGCGAAACCTATATTGGCGCTGGGGTAAGTGAGTCAAATGGCACAGCATATCAACGATCCGGAAGGACATTGGAAACCTTGAAGGAGATTAAGGTAAATCTAATGCTAAGCACTGCCGATGAAGCCTACGACAAAACAATGAACCTTATGCTACATCTCGCTTCTGATTTTATGGATAATTGGAGCCCTGTTTCTGCCGAAATGGTATTCCTCTCCTTAAGTAAACCATATGAATCACAGCAAAACTTGGCCGAGCAATTGAATATTAAGCAATCGGCAATAAGCCAAAGAAAGAAAAGGGCAAGATTAGATTTGGTACAGGAACTTTTGGCGTATTACGAGCAAACGATTAAATTACTATCGGAATGATATTATTCACTAAACTTTTCTTGGCCCATCTTCTTGGCGATTTCTTATTGCAACCTAACCGTTGGGTAATCCATAAAGAAGCCAACAAGATAGCATCCAAATATTTATATATGCACACCTTGGTGCATTTTGCGGTCACCATGCTACTCTTATGGGATTTGGATTATTGGATGTTAGCCCTCATCATCGCTATTTCACATTTCATTATAGATCTGGGGAAACTATATTCGAATTCTTTGTTCAGTACTAAGGCAACTCCATTTTTCATAGATCAATTGCTACACATTATAGTTTTGTTCACAGGCGCCTATTATGGAAATGTCTTGGGGCAAACGATGTCGATTATTGATTCAATTGATTGGGTCTTGGTCACTGTGGTTGTCTTTCTGAGTTTTCCATCAGCGATACTAATGACGAAGTTATTGGAAGGGATGTCGAGCAAGATAGAATTAGATCATAAGTCTTTGCCCAACGCAGGAAAATATATTGGAATCATTGAACGCTTGTTTGTCCTGATATTCATAATTTTAGGTAGATGGGAAGCCATTGGTCTGCTCATTACGGCCAAATCGGTTTTCCGTTTTAATGATCTAAAAGAAAGCAATAATAGAAAACTTACAGAGTATATTTTGATAGGGACCTTACTTAGTTTTGGAATAGCCATTGTCACCGGGATCATATATACCAATACCTTGAAATAAAACAGTGCTAAAATGAAAAAACTTATTATTCCTTTATTGTTCACGTTGATGATTTTCTCTTGTGCAGAAAAAAAGAAAGATAAAAAAGATGCCAAAGCTGTTGTTGAAATTGCCGAACGATGGTCAAAGGAAAGGGCTTGGGAATGGTTTGAAAAGCAACCTTGGTTGGTGGGGACCAATTTTAATCCCAGTACATCGATCAATCAACTGGAATTTTGGCAAGAAGACACTTTTGACCCTGAAACCATAGATAGGGAGTTAGGGTGGTCTGCGGATCTGGGCATGAACTTACATCGGGTTTATCTTCATAATTTACTTTGGAAACAAGATTCTATAGGTTTTTTAAATCGCTTGGATACATTTCTTTCATTGGCCGATAAACATGGAATAAAAACAATGTTCGTATTGTTGGACGATGTTTGGCACCCGATCCCAAAATTGGGAAAACAACCAGAACCCGTTCCGCATGTACATAATTCCGGCTGGGTACAAGCACCAGGGGCTGAAATTTTGGGAGATCCTTCAAGACACGATGAACTTGAAGGCTATATTAAAGGTGTTACCCGTCATTTTGCCAACGATGACCGTGTGCTTGTTTGGGATGTTTACAATGAACCCGATAATGTGGCACATCAACCCGGACGAAGGGAGCTAGAGGTGAAAGACAAGCAGAAGTATTCACTGCTATTGTTAGAAAAAGTGATTAAATGGGCACGAGAGGTGGATCCTTCCCAACCCATGACATCAGGCATTTGGAGAGGGAACATTGAGCATTGGGGAACTTTGGATAGTTTACCCCCTGTTGACAAATTCATGATCGAGAATTCTGACGTTGTCTCTTTTCATGCATATGACGGTAATATGGATGATGTAAGAAAAAAAATAGAATTGCTCAAAAACTATGAGCGTCCGCTTTTTTGTACGGAATATGTAGCCAGGGGAGGAGGGAATACCTTTGAAACCGTAATGCCTATTCTCAAGCAAGATAAAATCGCAGCTATTAACTGGGGTTTTGTTGCAGGTAAGAGCAATACGATTTACCCATGGATTAGTTGGGATTCCACATTCACGGGAGAACCCAAAATATGGCATCACGACATTCTTAGACAAGACGGGACACCATACTCCAAGGATGAGGTTGATTTCATTAAAGAATTAACCGGTAAAGCTCAATAACTCAATCCATGTCCAAATGGATATAACGGATCTTTAGAGTCATAGGGCACATCTTCCTTTTGGTTTTTAACGGCTTCCCATGAAGATGGTAGTTCAAATGGGAGTTTTCCTTCGGGTTTAGCTTCACCGAACAGCACTTTCGCCAATACTTCGTCACTTGTGCCGAATTCCGCGAAAAGGGCAGTGCTTGATTCCGCTATTTCGGCAAGAATCGCAGGTCGTTCCAAACCAGCAACTACGACAGATGGTTTTTGGGATATTAAATCCAAAATTTCTTTTTTCTCATCATCAGAATAGTACAGGCGGCCTTGATGGAAAAAGCTTTCTAAAAAGTATTCGTTTCGTTCATCAAACGGGGTACCTATTCTTTTTATGATGACATCGGCATCCTTAGGACTCTTTACAACCGTTCCCATGCGGGTAAAATCCTCGGGAGTCAGCATACCTTCTACATAAACTTTCGTACCTTCTTTCAAGGGTAATATGCCGTCATTCTTCAGTAATACCATTGATTTGGCCTGGGCTATCCTGCCTTTATCCCGAAAGGACTTTTGTCCAGTGATTTGAGTGGCTTTTTGCTCATCTACATAAGGATTGTCGAATAGACCCAAACGAAACTTGTCTTTCATGATTCTTTTTACGGAAACATCAAGTCTACTTTCGTCAAGCAAGCCCTCATCGACTAATGCCACAATCAATTCTGGATTGCTTTCTCCTCCAAATTGGTCACAACCGGCATCGAGTACCTTTTTTATTCGAAGTTTGGGAGTAAGATGTTCTACGCCCCAAGCGCGACCCTCTCCCATTCTTGTTTTCGAAATAATATTCCAATCCGTACACACTACACCTTGAAAATTTAGGGAATCCCTAAGTAATCCCTGAATGATGTCCTTATTGAAAGCGAATGCAACCTCTTCACTAGTCTGACCAATGGGAATGCCATAATAAGGCATAATTTGAGCGGTATTAGCTTCAAAAGCGCCTTCGGTAAATGGGATCACATGGTAATCAAAATTGTCGCCAGGATATACCTGATCTTTCCCATAGGGAAAATGGGCATCTTCACCATCTTTCTGGGGTCCGCCACCAGAAAAATGTTTGGTCATACAGGCAACACTATTCTGATCCAAAGAATCGCCTTGAAAGCCTAGTACATAAGCTTTTGTCATTATTGCCGATAGATGGGCGTCCTCACCAAAAGTTCCATTGGAGCGACCCCATCGAGGTTCTGTGGCCAAATCAGCCATGGGATGCAAGGCCAATCGAATGCCAATTGCATTGTATTCTTGTCGGGCGATATTCCCAAATTCCCTGGCCAGAACAGTATCCCG
>CAZHJO010000239.1:0-5189 GCA_964532755.1 uncultured Maribacter sp.
TACTTAGCGGCCTCAGTCGCACCTGCATATCGTTGTTCCACACAACCCGAATAGGATTGGAATGTACTAATGAGTGTTGGATCCATAGGTTTGTTGAAAAACACGATCTTACCGTTAATTTTATCTCTTCCCAGTTTTATCAGTTGTTCTATTCCTTTAACCTCAATTATACCCGCCTTAATACCATTCAAAGGTGTGGCAACGGATCCTCCCAAGGCGCAAATTGGGACGTCACTGGTGATTCCAGGAGCAGTTTCAAAATACGCAAATTCTGGAGTTCCCCGCACCCATTTGGGAACCATCACAGGTTGCAGCCATACACGGTCAATACCCAAAGAATCGAGTTGTGATTTTGTATACTCAACAGCTTGTTGTGCCTGAACAGAACCTGAAAGCCTTCCCCCTATTTGATTTGATAAATAATTGAGCCAATCGTAGGACTTACCTTGCGTTAAGGCCGCATCATAAATTGCTTTTATTTGTTTTTCATCTTCGGATTGGGCAAATACTTGATAAGTTGATAATAAGATTATTAGAATAATTTTAATAAACCTCATTCGTTTTCCAGTTGTTGATTATAGGATTCTAAATTAGCCTTTATTTTATCATCGAGTTCTGGCTCAGCGATATTTTTGTATTTTTTTAACTCTTCAAACAGAACATTGGCCACAATTACTCTAGCGGCTTTTTTATTATCCGCGGGAACCACATACCAGGGTGCATGTGCTTTCGAAGTTCTTTTTATCGCCTCTTCATAGCACTCCTGGTATTTGTCCCACAATTTCCTTTCCTTTAAATCACCTGGAGAGAACTTCCAGTGCTTTTGTTTCAATCGTAATCTTCTTAGCAATCTTTGCCTTTGTTCCTCTTTGGAAAGATGTAGGAAAAACTTAAAAATAATTGTTCCGTTTTCCGCAATGTGCTTTTCAAAATTGTTTATTTGTTGAAATCGTGTGTCCCAAAAATCTCGGTCAATATCCTTTAACTTTTGTACTCCGGGAATATTCTCCCCTAAAATATATTCCGGATGAACCCGAGTAACCAAAACATTTTCATAATGAGTGCGATTGAAAATGCCGAACTTGCCCCTGGCTGGTAATGCAATATAGTGCCTCCAAATATAATCATGTTTCAATTCCAACTCTGTAGGGACCTTAAAGCTATGGACAATCACGCCTCGAACATTAAAATCTTTGAATACCTCTCGAATCAAACTATCCTTTCCGGCGGTATCCATGCCCTGTAAACAGACCAAAACACTATACTTTCCATGAGCGTAAAGCGTATCTTGAAATTCCCCTAATTCTCTTCGAACCTTTGCCAACTCTTGTTTTAGTTCTTTATCTGTGGCACCAAAATTCTCAAAAGTTGGTATTTTCCCTAGTTTTAGGCCTGTATCTGCCTTAAATGACGTAAAATCAATATTATTCATGCCTTGAATATAAAATAATTTTATCGTTGAAATACAGAATGTAATAATAAATATGACCGTTTGGCCAAGGTATTCCCCACTTCGTCCAAAATAAGTAGTATTTCCTGCGTTCTATCGAAAAAAATGGGTTTCAAAGTCTTCTATGAGTACCTTTACACCGTATTATTCCCAAATTTTACGACAAACAAAATACCTACAGTATGAAGAACAACTACCCTCTATTATTAGTTGTATCAGTTATATTATTCTCCTCATTCAAGGTAGATAAGGCATGTGAGTATGCCGGTTCGAACATCAATTATGTCAAGACACAGACTGAAAAGGCCATTGCTGTCGATGATATCAATCAAGCTCGTTATTTTGCCTATAAGGCGCTGAATGCCATTGAAAAATCCAAGGATCAATTAAAGGAATGTGGGTGTGAATATGCCGCTGAGAGTATTGCTGAAGGACTTTCAAATTTAATATTGGCTACAAAGGCTACATCCCTAAACGGTACTCGTATATTGTTAAGCAGAGCCTTAGAAAATACCTTAGGTGGAATTGAATCACTAGAAGAACACGAATTACATAATAGTAAATATGGTAGTACGCTGTTAGTTATGAACACGACAATGGCTAAAAACAAGATGACTTCAATGAAGACACCCGGTAAGAAACAACTAGAAAGAAAAATTGATGTTTCCTTGGAAAAATATCGGATATCTTTGGATAAAATAGTCAACTCGGTCAACTGTACGGAAGCACGGGCCTTTGCAGAAAAAATCTATTCGCACTGTGAGCAGCAATTATTGAATTCAAATCTTTCCGAAGGCAAAAAATACTATAACCTTAAAACAAAGGAAATTACAGCGAATGCATTGATAATACTTAATGATTGTAAATAGCAAATTGTTATTTGCTAGCAAAGAGTTTTACATCTTCATCGGTCACTTCCTTTCCTCCAAGAATTATCAATCGCTCGACTACATTTCGTAATTCACGGATATTACCGGTCCAATCATAACCTTTCAGGAGTTTTATTGCACTTTTCGAAAATTCTTTTGGGGCAATACCCTGTTCAATTGCTATTTTGCTTGCAAAATGACCTATTAGCAATGGAATATCATCCCTCCTATCATTGAGCGCAGGTACATTTATCAAAATCACTGCTAGGCGGTGATATAAATCTTCCCTGAATTTATTCTCTTTTATTTCTTTGGCAAGGTCTTTATTGGTCGCTGCGATTACCCTGACATCTACCTTAATATCTTTATCAGAACCAACCCTTGAGATTTTATTTTCTTGCAATGCCCGCAATACTTTCGCCTGTGCGGAAAGGCTCATATCACCTATTTCATCAAGGAATATAGTTCCTTTATTTGCAGCCTCAAACTTACCTGCCCTATCTTTTACCGCGGACGTAAACGCGCCTTTTACATGACCGAACAACTCACTCTCGATTAATTCAGAGGGTATAGCTGCGCAATTCACTTCAATAAAAGGAGCTGAACTTCTAGGGCTTTTTTCATGTATCCAGTGGGCAACCAATTCCTTTCCTGTCCCATTTGCCCCCGTTACAAGCACACGGGCATCGGTTGGGGCCACTTTTTCTATAATATCCTTAATAGCGTTGATTTCTTCGCTCTCGCCAATCATTTCATAATTCTTACTGACCTTTTTCTTTAAGATCTTATTCTCAACGACCAATTCCTTGCGATCCAAGGCATTTCTGACAGTGGTCAAAAGACGATTTAAATCGGGTGGTTTGGATATATAATCAAATGCCCCCAAACGCATCGTGTTCACTGCAGTATCCAGGTCACCATGACCAGAAATCATTATAAACGGAATTTCAGGTTTTATTTTTCGAGCAGCTTCAAGAACCTCAACACCATCCATTTTTGGCATTTTTATATCACACAAAACCAGATCATAGTCATTTTTCTTAATGGTTTCCATTCCTTTAAGACCATCTTCAGCCTCTTCAACTTGATACGAATCGCTCTCCTCAGAAAGTATCTTCACCAAAACCCTTCGTATGGCCGATTCATCTTCTACTACCAAAATCTTTGACATATTCAAATTTTTAAATTCCTATTCTAAACCCTGTCCTAAAATAAAAACTGGGCTCATCGTTTAATGTAAAAATATCATTTCTATCCTTATCACGCAGCACTCCATCCTGAAATAAGGTATGGCCCGCATATCCGTAGAACGACATATTCTTTGCTATGTTATATTGATAACCTATTGTGAACAATGCCGCTGATGATGAAATAGATGAAGCAAATCCGGTGTTAGGAAGGATAATATTATTTTGTAGATTTACAAAATAGCCATCCAGGATAAACTCGGTTTGAATCATATGATTTTTAGTAAAATGATGCTTTAATCCAGTTTTAGGAACCCCGACAACATACGTCCACTTTGGGTGAAATTTCTTTTCATAATAAACGATAGGCAGCGGAATTCGTAATGCGACCGTTGAATTGTAGGCAATCCCCAAAACCAGGCGCATGGGCTTTTCAATATTTTGTTTATCCTTAAAAGCCCCAACGGTTACATTAACAGATACATCACCATTCTCTATACTATTGGTCAAGGTTGATGATAACCTTGGGGTCACTACCCCAATAAAGCGCCAATCTGCCCTGTGTTTATATACATACGCAAGATTCAAATCAACTACATGAAGATGCAGTACTCCTTCTTCATCAAGAGGAGTGCCATCCCCTAATTCATAAGCCAAATAATTGTACTCGGACCCAATAATAACATTGTCGGATTCTCTTGCCTTCAATGGTACATTAGCAACGATTTTAAATCTAGAAAGCTTTGCATCAGCCTTATTTTTTGGCATCAACATATACTCTAGCCTAAAGATATCTGGAGATTGCGCCGTAACTTGTACAGTGAAAAAGGTACACAAAAGTATACTTGCAACTACTTTATCTTTGGTGATAAGCCTACCACATTTCATTGGTTCTTGCTATGTTGAAATAGATGAACATCTCTTTGGGGAAATGGAATAGTAATCCCGTGTTCCCTAAACTTGGCATCTAACTTATAACGGACTTCACTTTTTATTCGCGGATCCATAAAACTGTTGGTTATATAAAAGTTCAAGGAAAACAATAAAGCGGAGTCGCCAAAATCCTCGAACAAAACGAAAGGTTTCGGATTTTTTAAAATACCCTTTTGAGTTTGCATAATTTCTACGAGCACTTTGGTAACCAGTTCTACATCACTACCATAGGCAACCCCAATTTTTATATTCTCTCTTGTCGTCTTATGATTTTGGGTGTAGTTGTATATGGTATCACTAATAAATTTATGATTAGGGATAATAATCACTTTGTCATCTCTGGTAATTGCCCTAGTGGTTCTAAGTTTAATTTCAAAAACCTTGCCTACTTTTCCTTCGACCTCGACAATATCACCCACGCTAAGTGATTTGTCAACAATAATAAAAATCCCTCCAATTATATCTTGGAACAACTCTTGTAACGCCAAACCCAGTCCAACAAAAAGGGCAGCCGATGCGGTAATAAGTATTGTAATATCTATTCCAGCTGCACTTACCGTAATCAGTACAACCACTAAATAGGCCATGTATTTGATAAATTTAAATACACTGATGAATTTTAATTTATCGTCCTGCCCCATCTTTCTGGTGAATAGTAGACGAAGCCATTTTAACACAAAACCCGTAATGATAAAGGCAACGGTCAGCGTTATGAGTAATCCCACGGTTACATGAATGGATTTATCCCCT
>CAZHJO010000240.1:0-5188 GCA_964532755.1 uncultured Maribacter sp.
GTCCGAAATGTATACTTTTGGTTGGGAGTATAAATAGACATCACGTTCAATACCACTCATGCGTAAGAAATCCTGGCTTTCAAGATAGCTGGCATCACTCCACCGAAACATTTGTATGGCTAAAACATTTTTGCCTGCTCTCAGGTATTCCGTAATATTGAATTCCGCTGGAGTTTTACTTCCTTGGGAATAGCCTACGTAATTACCGTTCACATAAAGGTACATGGCCGATTTAGCCCCTGCAAAATGAATGATGATATCTTCTAAGAGATAATCCTTATCCAGGTTTATTTCCTTTCTATAGGTGCCAACGGGATTATAATCGTTGGGAACCGCAGGCCACTGCGTATCAAAAGGGTAGCGTTCATCCAAATAAATGGGGTAGTCATACCCTTCAATTTCCCAATTTGAAGGAACTGTGATGATTCCCCAATCCGAGTCATCGAAATGTACGTTTTGAAAAGTGGTAGGTCTTACTTTGGGATCTGTTACAAAATGGAATTTCCATTCCCCATTTAAATTCTTAAACCTTTTTGATTGTTCTTTATTGTCAATATTTTTATTTTCAAAACCAAAATATGTCGCTCTTGGCGGTAATTTGTTTTCTTCAAATATTTGATGGTTATAATGGTTTTCTTGCTTTGCAATAGGGATTAAGGGTTGTTTTTGACAACTGAACAAAACCCATGAAGTAATAAGTACAAAGAGAATATTTTTCATATCAAAGCGGATAGTTAAGAGGTCATGAAATCCTCCTGTAGGATCTTTCTTAGGTAAAAAAGAAGCTCTTGGGCATTCTCCTTGGTAAAAACTAACGGTGGTTTTATTTTTAAAACGTTATGGTCGGGGCCATCGGTACTCATTAAAATGCCGATATCCTTCATTCGGTTGGCCAAATAATCTGTATGCAATTCAAGAGGATTGAGATCCTTATCTACCAATTCCAAGCCCAAAAAGAGCCCTTGACCCCGAACATCCCCAATAATTGGGAACTCCTTGGCCAATATATTGAGTTCGGTTTTTAAGAATTCACCGACCTCCAAGGCGTTCTTTTGAAGCCCTTCTTCCTTGACTACCCGCAATACTTCGGTTCCGATAGCGCATGACACAGGATTACCGCCAAAAGTATTAAAGTACTCCATGCCATTTGCAAATTTATCGGCAACCTCCTGGGTACAAACTACTGCTGCTAGTGGGTGTCCATTTCCTAATGGTTTTCCAATCGTTACAATATCTGGAACTACTCCATGTAATTGAAAACCCCAAAAAGTCGCACCCATTCTTCCACAGCCAACTTGTACCTCGTCAGAAATGCACAATCCGCCAGCTTTCCGAATGTATTTGTAAGCCTTTTTAAGAAAACCTTCGGGAAGTTCAATCTGCCCACCACAACTAATGATCGGTTCTATGATGAAAGCACCAACCCCTCGGCCTTTTTTGAAAATTTCCTTTATTTGTTTTTGAACCTCTTCCGCGTATATAGGCCCTGTATTCCTTCCTCTGTATTTGCCTCTAAAAGAATCAGGTAAAGGAAAAATATGTGTATGTTCCGGAGCACCTTTTCCACCTTTGCCGTCGAACTTATAGGAACTTATGTCTATGCACATATTTGTATTGCCATGATACCCCACCTCAGATGCAATAATATCCCTTTCTCCGGTTGCTGCCTTCACCATACGAATTGCCAATTCATTCGCTTCACTACCTGAATTCACGAAATGAAGCACACTCAATTCATCGGGAAGCGTCTCCAATAATTCTTTTGCCAATGCATTGATATTCCCATGTAAATAGCGCGAGTTTGTATTGATCAGGGCCATTTGTGATTGGCCGGCTTGTACGACCCTTGGATGTTCGTGTCCCACATGGGCAACATTGTTGACGGTGTCCAAATAACTACGGCCGAATTGATCGAGTAAATATTGACCATTGCCCCGAACCATTTTTATGGGCACTTTATATTGAAGGCTCAGACTTTTCCCTAAATGTTTTTTACGATAGGCAATTAGGGCTTCATTGGTTACAATAGATTTATTATCAAGCTCGTATGATTTGAATAGCGTATTGGGATCTGGACAAATACCTTTCCAAACGTCAATTTGGTTCAAATAGGCTACTCCGGGAAAATCTACCTTATAATCCAACATTGAAAGCATCACCTGAAAGTGTAGGTGAGGGGCCCAATGGCCATTTTCAGGATAATGGCCCAAACTACCAATTTGGTCGCCGGCTTTTAATATATCGCCAACGCTGTGTTTGGTTGCACTGGCAACAGATAAATGCCCATATAAAGTGTAGAATTCAAGATCATTGATATTGTGTTTTAAGACTACTAAACCGCCATATTCCTTATTGCCTGCATCATTTACGGCAATGACAACTTCACTATCGAATATGGTGTGAACGGGAGTTTGGGCAGGTAACCAATAATCTATCCCTAAATGTATGGTTCTCTTTTCCCTACCGCTATTGCCTATCTTGTCATATGCCAATGAAGTATAAAGCGGTCTTGGTTCCAAGTATCCGCCAGCTATTATTTTATTCGGGCAATCTTTCTGAAGTTTATCAATCTTGAATTGAAAAAGATCCAAATCATTGAATTCGCTCTGATGACCTATCCATTGGCTTGAAACACTTAAATCCAAAGGAAAGACCCCATCTGAAGTTATGGTTGGGAATAGCTGTTCTATACCAAAACTATTGGCAGCCATCCAATCCTTGAATTGGATTGCTTTAGGGTGTGCATTGAATCCACAGGCATCCCGAAAACTGTAATGCGCGAAATCGGGGCTTATTTTTCGCCACTTATCCAGGACTTCCCATGCAGGTTTATCACTTATAAGTAAATACTCGTTATCGGGTTCCTTAACCTTATTCAATGCTGATTTCGTTACTGTAATGACAAGTCGCATGGCAATTGCAGTGTACAGATGCACCAATTCAGATTCCAACAGAGGGAAGTTGCTATGATACCCTTTAATAACTGGTAATACGGCTTGTAAAGTGTCATTCTGATGCATAATGGCATAAGCACAAGTAATGGCCACATCATTGATAATTTGTGTATATACTGCATCTCCGTAATCTATAGCCGCCTTAACCACAGGGGTGATACGGTCTTCTGAAACGATGACATTATTGTCATTGGCATCATTGTGAACAACCGACTTTCTAAGCTTATGGTATGTGCCATATTCATCATCGAACATATTCTGAAAGTAGGCAACAATTCTTTTTTTATCGCCTTTAAAAAATCCTATATGTTTTTTGGTCCAAGCGGCTTGGGCAATGTCCCATTCAAACTCGCGATTCGCCATGGGGTGTTCAAATCCAATTAATGCCGCGGTCAATTTTCCACATTGCTCCCCTAAACTGAAACGCAAATCATCTAATTGCGGGTTGACAGAGCTCCATAATCTTCCAAAAATCCAACTAAGTAATCGTACCTTGCGCGTTTTCCCAAAATCATCATCATATTCTGAAATGGCTTTGCCATTTACGTCCAAAATAACTTTGGGTGCAATAATATCAACCTTTTGATTATCAATATGTTGTAGTAGTTTTTGTTGAAAGTCAAGATAGGCTTCATCCTCGTTGGGCCGCGAAACCTTTAATATATAACCCTCACCATTTTCAGTACTTATTCGAAAGTTAAAATCCAATTCTCCTGGCAACGCTGTTGCTTTTCCTTTGATATTGAATAATACCAAAGCCAATTTCTCAGCTTCATCCGGTGTTACTTTTATGGCAGGATAATCAATCATTTTTTTGCATCGATAAATCTTCTATACAATTCTAAAAAAAGCTTAAAAAGACTAATTTAAACTTAAAAATAAGTGTATTTTAAAAGTAATCACAATAAACATTCTTAAATTGGATTTAGGGCGTTATTTTTGAGCTTTCCAAATGCATTAATCCTTTATTGCTACTAGAAAATCATGATCAAAGAACTACAAGAAAATTACGGACATATTTTTGAAGAGGAATTGATAAATGAAATTATCCAGACAGGGACATATCGGGAAATTCGAGAAGGTCATAAACTTATGGAAATTGGTGAATATGTAAAGTCGATGCCACTATTGATATCAGGAGTTATTAAGGTGTTGCGCGAAGATGGTGATGGTGATGAGTTACTCCTATATTTTTTGGAACATGGTGATACTTGTGCCATGACCCTCACCTGTTGTATGGGGCAAACTAAAAGTGAGATACGGGCTATTGCAGAAACTGATACGAAATTAATAATGGTTCCTGTACAAAAAATGGAAGAGTGGCTGGCAAAATATACTAGTTGGCGCAATTTTGTTTTGCAGAGCTATCATAATAGGTTGAATGAAATGCTGGAAACTGTGGATAGTATAGCCTTTTTGAAGATGGATGATCGCTTACTGAAATACATTAAGGACAAGGCCCGTGTCAACAATGATAGTACCATAGCTACCACACATCAGCATATAGCTTATGAATTACATACATCGAGGGTCGTTGTTTCAAGATTGCTTAAGAAACTTGAGAATCTAGGAAAAATAGAACTTCATAGAAATCAGATTAAATTAATCGATGCATAGATTTATTTAAGATTGGTTATTTAAATGATATCAAATACGAAGTTCAATATTGTGTGAAAGACTGATAATTATCAGTCTTTTTTATTTGGGAAGTTCTGAGATTTGTAACCAATGTTACTTTACATTTTAATATTCGATTATAATTTTATATCGTCAACAAATCAAGCATAACAAATGAGATTAGAACAAATTTATACAGGGTGTTTGGCCCATGCTGCATATTATTTGGAAAGCAAAGGCGAAGCTGCCATTTTTGATCCATTACGCGAGGTTCAACCTTATATTGATAGAGCTAAAAAGGATAATGCCAAGATCAAATATGTTTTTGAGACACATTTTCATGCTGATTTTGTCAGCGGTCATTTAGATCTTAAGGGAAAAACCGGTGCACAGATTGTTTTTGGCCCTACGGCTCAACCAGGTTACGATGCCCTAGTAGCTAAGGATGACCAAGTTTTTGAGATAGGGGATTATAGGATTAAGGTACTGCATACGCCTGGACATACCATGGAGAGCACGACTTATTTGTTGATTGATGAAGAAGGAAGGGAGCACGGAATCATAACAGGGGATACATTGTTCATAGGTGATGTTGGCAGGCCCGATTTGGCACAACA
>CAZHJO010000241.1:0-5173 GCA_964532755.1 uncultured Maribacter sp.
CAAAAGTAGCTTCGCAGTTTTTACATTGATTGGTAGTAGACATGCAAATGATTTGCTTAAATGTACAAAAAGATCAAGTTTATTTTAACATTACTTTCAGAACATAGTCATCAGCAGTTAAAAACAAAACCTTTTCATCCTTCGAGAATGCACAATTGGAGGTCGCCTCCCCAGTATGGATTCTAGCCATTGGCCTTCCCCTTTCGTTGAAAATCCATAGGCCCCCCGGGCCGGTTGCAAAAAGATAGCCCTTACTATGCATTTTCATTCCATCAGGCAGCCCTTTTTGACCTTTCTTTCCGACTAAATGGGAAACATCATAAAACAAGGTCTTGTTCTCTACCTCTCCTGGAGCAACAATATCATATCGATACCATACGGCATGTTCTGGATCTGATACGGCAACATATAATTGTTTTTCATTAATCGACAAGACAATACCATTAGGTCTTGTAAGCATATCGTCGACTAGTTTTAGCTCCCCTGTTGTATTTAGAAAATAAACTCCTTGAAAATCCAATTCCTTTTTCGGATCTTCCGCACCCTCGGCGAGTCCATAGGGAGGATCCGTGAAATACAGGTTTCCGCTTTTGTCAAAAGTTCCATCATTTGGGCTATTGAGTTTTTTACCATGATAACCAGCTACCAAACTTTCGAAAACTGGTTGGGGACTGACCAGACTGGCGTTCATTTTAGCCACCCTACGGTCACCGTGCTGCATTAAAACGAGCTCTCCCTGTTCGTTCAACAATAATCCATTAGAACCAGATTCCCCTTTTCTTGCAGTATTGCCAGTGAATCCTGACGGACTTAAATATTCAGATATTTTACCCTCGACATCAATCTTGAATATTTTGTTGTTTGGAATATCGGAAAACAACAAATATTTTCCGTCTTCTATCCATAATGGACCTTCGGTCCAGGTAAACCCACTCCCGATTTCTGTAATTTGAGCATCCTTATCTAACAACCCAAGTGCCTCATCATCCAATATTTCAATAGAAAATCGGTTCTGTTCAACTGCACTTTTCTTTTCCCCTGATTGCTTGCATCCCACCAAAACCATGATATATAAAACGAATATGATTCTCATAAATTAAAAGATTTGTGTTATCACATATATTACTACGATTGCACTGATACCAAAAATCAAGGTCCCAACAGTTTGTATCTGGTTTCCTTGTTTTACATCCATTCCCGTTAACTGCGTCAAGACCCAAAAAAAACTATCGTTTGCATGCGAAACTACTGTAGAACCAGCTCCAATGGAGAGAACTGTCATTGTTCTATAAAAAGGATCATCCAACCCAAGAGCCATCATCATCGGGGCAACTATCGAAGCTGTTGTAATCAAGGCCACGGTAGAAGAACCTTGAGTGGTCTTAAGACATGCTGCCAAAAGGCATCGAGGGCTTTATGTCAACATCCTCTGCTGCCAAAAGAAAAGGTAAAAAGAGACCTATTTGAATATCGGTAAAACCATTGGTAATTAAAACCGCAATTCCGGAGTTTTGGAGCATGGCCCCAAAAATTCCTCCAGCACCCGTAATTAATATTATCGGGGCAGCGATTCTCAAGGCGTCTCCCAGCCAACCAGTTGCAGAATAGACTTTCTCATCTAATTTTTTGGGCATAAGCAACGCCAAGATAATTCCTGTCAATAATGCAATTACAGGTGATCCAAAAAACGATATAAACGGATACAACCCTGATGCTGTCATATTCATACCCGGATAATCGGCAATGGATTTCGCGACTATTAAAACGATGGGGACCACAATTGATAAAAGTGATATCCATAATTTAGGTTTATGCAGGGTATCCTCTGTCTTTTCCAGATGAATGGGAATATGGATTCTTGATGCCAATTTGGTCGCAAAGAAGTAACAGGGCACTAAGGCCAGCATACTTACCAGAAGTCCCCATAGGATTACACTGCCCAATTCCGCATCGAGAATACCGGCCGCCGCGATCGGTCCAGGCGTTGGTGGCACCATTACATGTGTTGCCATAAGTCCAAAAGCCAACGCAGCCGTCGTACCGGCATACGCCACTTTTGCCTTATCTGAGAGTGCCTTGTTCAATGAATTCATGATAATAAAAGCACTATCGGCAAATACCGGAATAGATAGCAGGTATCCGGTTAGCATCATAGCCAAATGGATGGACTTTTCCCCAATTAGTCTTAACAATCGTGTTGCGATGACCATGGCCCCGCCAGATTTTTCGAGAACAGTACCAATTGCCACACCAAAGAATATGATCAACCCTATTTTACCCATAATACTGCCGAAACCAGTATTTATGGAATCAACAATCTGCGAAACTTCCATCCCAGTAATAAAACCATAGAGTATTGCCGCAAAAAGCAATACAAAAAAAGGATGTATCTTCCATTTAACTATGCCTACGACAATCAATGCCAAGGCTATGATCAGTGCTAAAATATATACCATAAAAGATTCTTAATCGTTTGTACTACCACTCGGCAAAACTACCATCCTCATTTCTCCAAATGGGATTGGACCAATCATGTCCTATTTTTTGTCCCGCTCTTAGTTTATCCTCATTAAGTTCTACTCCAAGGCCCGGTTTCGTGATCAATGGTATATAACCCTTCTCAACTTTAAAAATTTCTGGATTATCCATATAATCCAATAAATCAAAACCTTTATTATAGTGAATACCAAGGCTGCTTTCCTGTATAACGGCATTGGGGCATGTAAAATCAATATGTAGCGCAGCGGCAAGGGAAATAGGCCCTAAAGGACAATGTGGTGCCAAGGCAACATCATAAGCCTCGGCCATGGAAGCTATTCTGCGAACCTCGGAAATACCCCCGGCATGACTTAAATCGGGTTGAATTATGTCAACTACACCTCGATGGAGAATTTCCTTAAAATCCCATCTAGAAAACATACGCTCCCCTGTAGCAATGGGAATACTGGTATAATTGTATATGAAATCCAAGGATTCGTTGTTTTCACTTAATACCGGCTCTTCAATAAACATAGGATTGTCCGGATTCAGCTAATCAATAAGACGTTTTACCATTCCTTTATGCACACGCCCATGAAAATCCAAACCTATATCCAAATCATCGCCGAATTCTTCCCTGAGAACTTTGATATTATTTGCCACTGACTTTACCTTTTTTATGGAATCTATCCACTCAAAAGCGCCCGTAGCATTCATTTTAACCGCTTTGTAGCCTTCTTTCACTTTTTGCTTTGCTTGCTCTAAAACAACTTCGGGATGGTCCCCGCCTATCCAACAATACATTTTCATTTTTTGACGAACCGATCCACCCAACAGACCATATACCGGAATTTCAAGATGTTTGCCTTTTATATCCCATAATGCTTGGTCAATGC
Organism: uncultured Maribacter sp.; assembly: GCA_964532755.1. Lineage (GTDB taxonomy): Bacteria > Bacteroidota > Bacteroidia > Flavobacteriales > Flavobacteriaceae > Maribacter_A. Next base: position 3,375 of record CAZHJO010000241.1, read on the forward strand.
CAGAAATTGCGCTCATCAATATAGGTCCTCCCCTATAGAATCCCCCCTTATACAATACCTGCCAAATATCCTCGATATCATTTGCTGAACGACCAATGATGTACTTTGAGAGTTCATTGACACAGGATTCAACCGTTGAAGCCTTACCCTCAATAACAGGTTCTCCCCAACCAAAAATTCCACCTTTGGTTGTAATCTTTAAGAAAAGCCATCTGGGCGGCACTTTAAATAATTCAATATTTTCAATTGTCAAATCAGTCATATGAAATTAGTAAAAGTGAATGTGAATTGAATGGATTTGCGTTCACTGAAAACCAATATTTTGAAGCTTGGGTTCTTACAAAGTAAACTTGGTTCATTTTAAAGGGTTGGTTAATAAGGTCCATGAATCAGTGAAATCAATAGGACTTTCCTCTAAAATAATCAATTATTTCCGTTTGGTATGAAAAATGCGATTGGAACGGAATAAATATCGCACCTATCATTATCCCAAGACATTTTACTAACAATGACAAACAATAGAAGAGTTAATACGTATTGAAGTACTGTTATAAAACGGCCAGCTCACCATAAAGATCAAAGTCAGCTGCATCGATGATTTTGATATTGGCAAATTCCCCTTGTTTTAGATAGAATTTGGACGCATCAATAAGCACTTCATTATCCACATCAGGAGAATCGTATTCCGTTCTCCCCACGAAATAATTACCTTCTTTTCGATCAATGACACACCTAAATGTTCTTCCTATTTTTTCTTGGTTCAATTCCCACGAAATCTGTGATTGAAGTTCCATGATCTCATTGGCACGATTTTGTTTGACTTCCTCCGGAACATCGTCAACCAAAGTAAAGGCACGTGTGTTTTCCTCATGACTATAGGTGAAGCAACCTAAACGCTCAAAACGCATATCGGCCACCCAATCCTTAAGGCTTTGAAAATCTTCCTCTGTCTCACCCGGGTAACCGACGATCAATGTTGTTCTAATGGTCATATCAGGAACAAAGGCCCTAAAATCTTGGATCAACTTAGTGGTTTTTTCTTTGGTGGTACCTCGACGCATACTCTTTAATATTTCATCTGAAATATGCTGTAAGGGAATATCCAAATAGTTACAGATCTTTGGTTCTCTGTTCATTACTTCAAGTACATCCATTGGAAAACCGGTGGGGAATGCATAGTGCAATCGAATCCATTCAATGCCTTCAACTTTTACCAATTGGGAGAGTAACTCCGCTAAATTCCTATTTTTGTATAGATCCAGTCCGTAATACGTCAAGTCTTGGGCTATGAGTATCAATTCCTTGACCCCCTTTGCAGCCAACTTTTCCGATTCGGTCACCAATTCCTCAATTGGTTTACTCTTATGCTTACCGCGCATTAAGGGGATTGCACAAAAAGAACAAGGTCTGTCACAACCTTCCGCTATTTTAAGATATGCGTAGTTTTTAGGTGTTGTAGTAATCCTTTCCCCAATTAATTCGTGCTTGTAGTCAGCGCCAAGAGCCTTTAATAAATTAGGTAGTTCACTTGTTCCAAAATATTGATCAACATTAGGAATTTCCTTTTGCAAATCGGGTTTATAGCGTTCACTTAAACACCCTGTAACAAAAACCTTATCGACCTCACCTGCTTCCTTCCTTTCAACATATTCCAAAATGGTATTTATACTTTCCTCTTTGGCATTTGCTATAAAGCCACAGGTATTGATTACAACAACATTACCCTCTTCCTCATGCACCACTTCTTTTTCATTGGCCCGTAATTGTCCCATGAGGACTTCAGAATCGTATGTGTTTTT
>CAZHJO010000242.1:0-5171 GCA_964532755.1 uncultured Maribacter sp.
TAGGCAACTTCCAAGAAATCAGCCTTTTCTGCAAGTTCCTCAATAGCATATCCCATATACCTAAGCATGCCCTTTTCACCATCTAAAAAAGTAATGGCACTCTCACATGAACCGGTATTCTTATACCCTGGATCTATAGTTATCATCCCAGTTGTTGACCGCAATGTTTTTATGTCAATGGCAAGTTCATCCTCTGAACCTTTTATGACTGGAAATTCATACTTTTTACCGTTGTATTCTAAGATTGCTTTATCTGACATTTGTATATTTTACTTGGATTAGGGTGAATTGTAAATTTAGGAAAAACCAATCGTTTTAACAATTCGTGAAGAGTATTAAATAGACTACTTTAGACTTGGACAATAAACTAATTAAACTCGTATTATTGTGAATTAATGGAATACAATGACATATAATATTCATCTACGGACTTCTTCCAAGTAAAACGCATCTTCTTTGCGTTGTTCTGGATTTTTTTCCACATTGGTTTGTCATTATTGTAAATATCCAAGATCAAGTCGAATGAAGCTACCATATTCTTGATCTTTTCATCATAGGTATCACCATCAAAACTAAATCCTGTTTTCATGTGCTCTACAGTATCCTTTAATCCACCAGTATGATGTACCAGACACGGTACTCCATTGCGCATTGCAAGCATTTGGCTTATACCACAGGGCTCAAAAAGACTTGGCATGAAATAGATATCCGATTCAAGGTACATTGAATCAATCAAACTTTCTGATTGACCATTGGTAAATATGAAGTTATTATTCTCATAACTTATTTTCCTGAATAATTCTTCATATTCAGGAGCACCCGTACCTAAAAGTATAAATATGCCATTTACCTTTTCTAATTTCTTGAGAATTTCAACAAAGGCCTCTGGTGAACGTTTAAAGAAATAGAACTTTTGCTCTGTTAACCGAGCCACACTTGAAGCAATGAAATTGGGTCTACCTTTAATGATGCGCTTCATAATTTTCTCTCCCGTGTGGGCTAAAAAATCCGATTTGTACTTTTTAGTTTCATCTTGTAACCACTGAAACAACGCTATGACCGTATTTCGGTAAATCATTCCCTTGGTTTCAACGTTAATATTTTTGTAGTTACAACCGTTCAAAATGCCAACAAGACGACCTTGTTCATCGGCTTCCCTCAAGTCCTTCTCAAGGCTCTCGCCTCCAATAAACTCAGGTGGCCTACTGGGCAGCATAACATCTTCTTTATAGGAAGGCGAAACTGTATGGACTACATCTGCAAAGCGAATGCCAACCGCCATTAAATTTATACAATCTTGGTACCTATAGTCTTTCAACTTCTCAGTATCATATGAAATATTTGGAAACCAATTTCTTAAGGAGGCATAATTATCCTCGAAAGGTCGAATGCCCTGTATGGCCAAATTATGAATGCTGAATACAAACCTCATTCTTTCAAGTGATTTGTAATTTGGATGATATGTTCTTAAAAACAACAAGAGGCTTGAATGCCAATCGTGCAGATGAACAATATCTAGCTTGCCAAACTCACCATGTTTAATGGCCTCAGCTACCGCAGTACAGAATATGACATACTTCACAAAATCCGTGAAAAACGGCTCTACAGGATTATCATGGTAAATCTTGGCTATTTCACCCCCTTGAATTTCCGGATGATGAATAACGTAATGGTGAATATTATTGAATTCTTTTTTAGGGATTACCTCGTAGAGTTCAGCGGTATACGTTACTCCCCTTAATTTTAAATTAAGTTTGGTTTTAAACGTGCCATTTGTATGCAATCTTGAATAAGCAGGTACAATAACGTGTACCTTATCACCCTTCTCAGAAATTTGTCTTGGTACATCGCGTACCACATCGCCCATACCTCCAGCTTTACAATTGTTTAATCCGTCATTTTCTGCGGCAACAAATAGAAAGTTATTCATTTATAATTAAAATAGGTTAGTAATCGTTGACCTAAAAAGGTAATTAAAGTTTAGCTCAAAGCCAAAAAAAGCCTTTCCAAAGAAAGGCTTTTTCTATTATTTCCAAGTCTATTGATTTACTTTAAAAGCTTTTTCTTGGGGAAAATAAGCTGTACTGCCTAATTCTTCCTCAATTCTAAGCAATTGGTTGTATTTGGCCATCCTATCTGAACGAGAGGCAGAGCCAGTCTTGATTTGACCTGTATTCAGAGCAACGGCCAAATCGGCAATAGTATTGTCCTCTGTTTCACCAGAGCGGTGAGACATTACAGAGGTAAAACCAGCATCTTTGGCCATATTCACAGCTGCGATAGTTTCAGTCAAGGAACCTATTTGATTTACTTTAATCAAAATTGAATTGGCAATTCCATTCTCAATACCACGTGCTAATCTTTCTACATTGGTTACATAAAGGTCATCGCCCACCAATTGTACTTTGTCGCCAATCATCTCGGTTAAAACCTTCCAACCGTCCCAGTCATTCTCGTCCATTCCATCTTCTATTGAAATAATAGGGTATTTAGCACACAATTCCGCAAGATATTCAGCTTGCTCTTCAGAAGAGCGAACGGCACCTTTATCCCCTTCAAATAATGTATAATCATACTTACCATTTTCATAGAATTCAGCAGCGGCACAATCCAAGGCGATCTTAACTTCATCCCCAAATTTATAACCAGCGTTCTCTACTGCCTTTCCAATAGTTTCAATAGCATCTTCGGTACCATCCAATGTCGGTGCAAAACCACCTTCATCACCTACGGCAGTGCTTAAGCCTCTATCGTGTAGAACTTTTTTAAGGTTATGAAAAATCTCTGTCCCCATTTGCATGGCATGTGAAAAGCTTTTAGCCTTAATAGGCATAATCATAAACTCTTGAAAAGCAATAGGGGCATCGGAATGGGAACCACCATTGATTATATTCATCATCGGTACAGGAAGTGTATTGGCACTTACACCGCCAACATATCTGAACAAAGATATTCCCAGTTCATTGGCGGCTGCTTTGGCGGCAGCCAATGATACTCCTAAAATTGCATTGGCACCAAGCTTTGATTTATTTGGGGTTCCATCCAATTCGATCATTGTCTGATCAATAAGATTTTGTTCAAAAACTGACATTCCCAGAATCTCTTCCGCAATAACCGTGTTCACATTTTTTACCGCATTGCTAACACCCTTACCCATAAAAGTATTCCCCCCATCTCGTAATTCAACAGCTTCGTGTTCTCCGGTAGAAGCACCAGAAGGAACCGCTGCCCTACCCATTATTCCATTTTCTGTGATTACATCTACCTCTACTGTTGGATTGCCCCGAGAATCTAAAATCTGCCTCGCATGGACACTAAGAATAATACTCATATGATTTGTTTTTAGTATTGATTTTTTGAAAGTACAAAGATACAAAACAACCTACTTATTGGGTGTTTTTAAACCTTATAATCACATCGAAATAACGATTATTTAAACTTTGACTTTCAGCGTTGCGGATTTCTTGATCAATTCAAAATATTGATCGAAAAGATATTCTGCGTCATGAGGTCCTGGACTAGCTTCAGGGTGATACTGAACAGAAAAAACATCCTTATTTTTCATTCGTATCCCGGCTACAGTATTATCATTTAAATGAATATGGGTAATTTCCAGATCAGGATTTGCCTCAGTTTCCTCCCTATTAATGGCAAAACCATGGTTCTGTGAGGTTATTTCCCCTTTTCCGGTCAAAAGATTCATTACTGGATGATTTATTCCCCGATGTCCGTTGTGCATTTTATAGGTCGAGACACCATTTGCCAAGGCGATCACTTGATGTCCCAAACAAATACCAAATAAAGGTTTATCGGCAGCAATGATATCTTTCGCCGTCTGAATAGTGGCTTTCAAGGGTTCTGGGTCCCCAGGACCATTCGAAATAAAATAACCGTCCGGGTTCCATGCACTCAATTGTTTAAAAGTAGCATTGTAGGGAAATACCTTGATATAGCAGTCTCGTTTTGCCAGGTTTCGCAGTATATTCGATTTTATGCCAATATCCAATGCTGCTATTTTATATGTGGCATTCTCCTGGCCATAATAATAAGGATCTTTCGTTGAAACCCTTGAAGCAAGTTCCAATCCTTTCATACTTGGTATTTTGGCCAATTCAGATTTCAACTGGTCTATATTATCCATATCAGTGGATATAACGGCATTCATCGCCCCATTATCTCGGATGTAACTCACTAAAGCCCTTGTGTCAACATCAGAAATAGCAAGGGTGTTGTTCTTATCCAAGAATTCCAACAAGCTCAAATCAGCAATGGGCCTCGAGTAGTTGTAACTAAAATTTTTACAGATCAAGCCAGCTATTTTAACCGAAGATGATTCTTTCTCCTCCTCATTTGTACCATAATTTCCAATATGGGCATTGGTAGCAACCATAAGTTGACCAAAATAGGAGGGATCGGTAAATATCTCTTGATAACCGGTCATGCCCGTATTAAAGCATACTTCACCAAAGGCGGTACCTTCTTTTCCCCCGACTGACTTTCCATGGAATATGGTTCCGTCTGCCAATAATAATAATGCCCTTTTCTTAGATTGATATTTCATAGTATAAGCTCAAAGATTTCATTTCACAAATAAACACAAAAAAAGGATAAACTATAAAGCTTATCCCTTTGTAAATATTATTAGTTAATAACATATTATTCTTCTGAATCGTCCGTTTTGTTATCCGCCACTGCGACTGGAGGAGTTGCTTTTTTAGCACCACCACCTCTTCTACTACGTCTTGTTGTTTTCTTTTTAGGCTTATCGGCATTATAAAGCTCATTGAAATCAACCAATTCGATCATTGCCATATCGGCGTTATCACCAAGACGATTTCCTAATTTAATGATCCTTGTATAACCCCCCGGTCTATCGCCAACCTTTTCAGATACTTCACTGAACAACTCTGTAACAGCATATTTGTTTCTTAAATATTTAAAAACAATACGTCTATTATGCGTACCCTTTTCTGTTGATTGGTTATTTGCTGCTTTTGATTTAGTAATCAGGGGTTCAACAAATTGTTTCAAGGCTTTAGCCTTGGCAACAGTAGTATTTATACGCTTATGCTCAATTAAGGAACATGCCATATTGGCCAACATTGCTTTTCTATGTGCAGCTTTTCTTCCTAAATGATTGACTTTCTTTCCGTGTCTCATGACTTTTATTT
>CAZHJO010000243.1:0-5168 GCA_964532755.1 uncultured Maribacter sp.
TTCTGAAACTAGGGCAACATTGGTTTTCTCATCGATAACCTCAATTGCAACACTTTTCTGATTATTACTCTTATTTTTTTCATTTGCCAATGGCTCAAGATTCATTCGTAAGGTTTTCAAACCTATTGAAGGTGCATTCAGATTCAAACTAATTACCTTTGAATTGTCGTCCTTGTTGAATTCCATTTTCTGGGAATGCACGTTTTTGCCATCTAAGGTTATATTCAATCGGGTACTAACATTTTCGTCACCATCATAAGAAACAAATATTTCAACCGGAAATCTATTTTTTAAGAAAGCATATTTGTTAATATTCGTTTGTGTTATTCTAAGATCATCATAACCCGTGGTGTCACCCAAAACAATCGGATAAACCGGCAATTTTTGATTCTTGGCATAATACTCATAATCCTCTCCTAAGGTGCTGTTACCATCGGTTAAAAGTATAACCGTGCTTTCAGCCTTTCCGTAGATAGTATTCATTGCTTTTAATGCCTTGGCAATATTCGTTGCTTTATCTGTAAAGCTGAGACTGTCAAAACCTCCAACATCAACACCAAAATGATATTGTTCTACATTGAATTTGTCCAACAACCGATTTGAAGTGAATACCTTATCAAGAATTGAATCGACCTGGCCTTCAGCACCGATATTCCTGATTGACGAAGAAACATCCAACAATACCAATAGATTTGTTTTTTCCAAAGTGAACTCCTTCTTGGCGAACTTTGGATTTACCAAAAGCAAAAATGCACTGAATAAGGCTAAAAAACGTAAAAAGGAAAGCAACAAACGCCGCCTTCCCATAGTTTTTGATCGATAAAAATATTGAAAGAATACTATTAGCAATGCCGCCACAGCGGCCAATATGATAAAAAGTACTGTAGTCGTTTGCATTTATTCTATAGCTAGTACTTATTGAAAATACAAATCAAAACATCGCAATACAAAGTTTTATAATTATGTCAACATTCCACCATTTACGTTCAAAACCTGACCGGTCACATAAGAAGACAGATCAGAGGCTAGATATAAACATGCATTGGCAATATCTTCAGGAGACCCGCCTCTTTTTAACGGAATAGCATCTCGCCAACTTTGAACAACTTTCTCATCCAATTTTTCGGTCATTTCAGTTTCAATAAATCCTGGTGCGATGGCATTGCATCTAATATTTCTTGAGCCCAACTCCAAGGCAACTGATTTTGTAAATCCTATCATACCTGCTTTAGAAGCGGCATAATTGGCCTGACCAGCATTACCCTGTACCCCTACCACACTACTCATATTGATAATTGAACCATAACGCTGTTTCAAAAAAGTGCGCTGAACAGCTTTCGTCATATTGAATACGGATTTCAAGTTGGTTTCTATTACTTTATCAAAGTCTTCCTCGCTCATTCTCATCAAAAGGTTGTCTTTCGTAATTCCCGCATTATTTATCAAAACATCAATTCCGCCAAAATCCTCTAAAACCTGGGTTACCAACTTCCCTGAATCCTCAAAACTCGCGGCATTGCTCTTATATGATTTCGCCTTGATCCCCTTGCTTAAAAGCTCTTTCTCCAATTCCAAGGCAGGCCCATCACTTGAACTATATGTAAAAGCTACATTGGCACCATGATCTGCGAACACTTGTGCGATACCTTTCCCTATTCCTCTACTGGCTCCCGTAATTATAACGTTTTTCCCTGCTAATAGCTTCATTTGTTTTCTTCTTTATTCAGTTGAATATCAAATATAGTTTATGTTTGTTCAAAGTCGAAAAAAATCCCGAGAATCCTGAGTGAAATTCAGAAAAACCGGGATTTGATTATTTGATATATACTATGTTGGTCAATACCCCATTACCTCTTTTACCTTCATACCTATTTCAGCTGGTGAATCGACAACAATGATGCCACATTCCCGCATTATTCGCTTCTTGGCCTGTGCTGTATCGTCGCTACCGCCCACTATTGCACCGGCATGCCCCATGGTTCTACCAACAGGAGCAGTTTCACCGGCAATAAAACCTACAATTGGTTTTGTGCTTTTACTTTCTTTATACCATCTGGCAGCGTCTGCTTCCAAATGACCCCCAATTTCACCGATCATAACAACGCATTTGGTGTCGGCGTCATTGATCAATAGTTCTACGGCTTCTTTTGTGGTCGTACCTATAATAGGATCACCACCAATACCTATAGCAGTAGTTATGCCCATTCCTTGACGCACAACCTGATCGGCGGCCTCGTAGGTCAGCGTTCCCGATTTTGATACAATGCCAATATTCCCTTTTTTGAAAACAAATCCTGGCATAATACCAACCTTGGCCTCATCAGGAGTAATAACCCCCGGGCAATTTGGACCGATCAATCTGCAATCCTTGTCCTTAACATATTCCGCAACTTTTACCATATCGGCAATCGGGATACCTTCTGTAATTGTAATAATCACTTTTATTCCTGCACTAGCAGCTTCCATAATAGCATCTGCCGCAAAGGCCGGCGGAACAAAAATAATCGTTGTATCAGCTCCGACCTTTTCAACCGCATCCTCAACCGTATTAAAAACAGGCTTTCCAAGGTGTTCTTGCCCTCCTTTTCCGGGTGTTACGCCACCAACAACTTTGGTACCATAATCTATCATCTGGCCCGCATGAAAAGTTCCCTCACTTCCGGTAAATCCTTGTACAATTATTTTGGAATTTTTATTGACTAGAACACTCATATAAGAATAGAATTAATTTTGGCTGCACAAAAATATGTGATTACTTATGATTTCAAAAGTTATACGAAGGTTATTCTTCCAATTTTTTTATGATTCCCGGAATTTTTTTGACATAGGCCAATTGCTTTAATTTTTCCCTGGATTCCTCAATCGGAGTTCCAAAATAGCTTTTACCCCCTTTAACGGATTTGGTAACTCCCGTCTGACCCATTATGACAGCTTTCTTGCCTATGGTAATACCACTATTCGTACCCACTTGACCCCATATCGTTACTTCGTCTTCAATTATCACACACCCAGCTATCCCAGTTTGCGAAGCTATCAAACACTTTTTGCCAATAACCGTGTCGTGGCCAACATGTACTTGGTTATCAAGTTTTGTCCCATTTTTAATGGTTGTATCGCCAGTTACTCCTTTATCTATTGTACATAATGAACCTATTTCTACATTATCTTCCAGGACTACCCTTCCACAGGACAACAACTTGTCAAAACCCTCTGGTCTATTCTTATAATAAAAAGCGTCGGCTCCCAGAACTGAACCAGCATGTATGACTACATTATCACCGATTATACAATTGTCATAGATGGAAACATTGGAATGAATTATACATCCTTTGCCTATGGTTACATTGTTGCCAACAAACACATTTGGTTGTATTACAGTGTCCTGACCTATTTTAGCTGAACTTGAAATTGAAGCAACACTTTTTTCAAACGGTCGGAAAAATTTGGAAATTTTGTTGAAATCACGAAATGGATCATCTGATATTAACAATGCCTTTTCATCTGGACATTCTACTTCTTTGTTGATTAAAACAACCGATGCATTTGAATTTAAGGCCTTCTCATAATACTTGGGATGGTCCACAAAAACGAGCTCCCCAGTTTGCACCACGTGGATCTCATTCATGCCCAAAACTGGAAAATCATCAGGGCCAACATAAGTACACCCTATGATTGTAGCGATTTGTTCTAGCGTATGTGGTTTTGGAAATCTCATGGTACAAAGGAATATAAATCAATAGAAGAATTTAATCCTTTACTCTTTCCATATAATTGCCCTTTTCGGTATCTATCTTTATTTTGTCACCTTCATTGATAAAGAGTGGAACGTTAACCCTCGCCCCTGTTTCAACAGTGGCGGGTTTTGTGGCATTGGTTGCCGTATTACCCTTGACACCCGGTTCGGCGTGGGTAACTTCCAAAACAACGCTTGCCGGCAAATCGACCGATAAAGGCATACTGTCCTCAGTGTTGAACAATATAGTAACAACCACGCCTTCCTTCAATAAATCCGGTGCATCCAAAGCGCTTTTTTGTAATGAAATCTGATTATAATCATCGGTGTTCATAAAATGAAAAGTATCTCCTTCTGCATACAAATACTGGTATGAACGAGTTTCAACGCGAACATCGTCGATCTTATGTCCCGCAGAAAAGGTGTTGTCTATAACCTTACCCGAGGTAACACTTTTTAATTTAGTCCTAACGAAGGCTGGTCCTTTGCCAGGCTTTACGTGCAAAAACTCGATTATTTTATATATATCATTATTGTACTTGATACACAAGCCTTTTCTAATATCGGATGTAGATGCCATATAGTTATTTAATTAGTACTAAAATATCCTTTCATAATACCGCGTTGCGAATCCCTGATAAATTGAAGAATTTCATCCCTTTCAGGAGTAGCTTCCATTTCGGCCTCAATAATCTGTACGGCTTGGGTATTATTATAATGCTTTTGATATAGAATTCTGTAAATATTCTGTATTTCACGAATTTTGTCAGAACTATACCCCCTTCTTCTTAATCCTACAGAATTGATACCCACATAAGACAATGGTTCACGTGCTGCCTTTACGTATGGAGGAACATCCTTACGTACAAGGGAACCACCGGTTACAAAGGCGTGGTTTCCTATTGCTACGAATTGATGTACGGCTACCAATCCGGCCAAAATTACGTTGTCACCTATAGTCACATGCCCGGCTAAAGTAGAATTGTTTGAAAAAATACAATTGTTACCCACAAGACAATCATGGGCTATGTGGCAATATGCCATTATCAAGCAGTTTTTACCAATTACAGTTTTCATACGATCGGATGTGCCTTTATGAATTGTCGCGCACTCTCGAATAGTCGTATTATTCCCAATGGTTACCGTGGTTTCCTCCCCATCATATTTTAAATCCTGAGGCGGGGCCGAAATTACGGCTCCAGGAAAAATGTTACAGTTCTTGCCGATTCGGGCACCTTCCATAATGGTTACGTTGGAACCTATCCAAGTACCATCACCAATGATAACATTATTGTGTATCGTAGTGAATGGTTCTACAACCACGTTCTTGGCAATTTTTGCACCAGGATGAATGTAGGCAAGCGGTTGGTTCATATTAGCTCTTTTTTACAATTTGGGCCATCATTTCAGCTTCACATACCAATTTATCGTTGGC
>CAZHJO010000244.1:0-5154 GCA_964532755.1 uncultured Maribacter sp.
CCGGTGACCTCTTGCCTGCCAGGCAAGCGCTCTAGCCAGCTGAGCTAATCCCCCAAATTAATATTGTTCTTGCGCCATCTTCTACCACTGGCTGATTTTAAATATTTCTCTTTTGTTCTAGCCTCCATTCTGGACATATATGCTGACGAATGAACCAACCGCCAGGGAATATAAGGTTTCGTACTTTTATTCTGTCCTGCATTATATGCTTTGAGCCTTTTATCGACCTGTTGTGAGAGCCCTACATAAAACTTGTCAAATCTATCACTATACAAAACATATACAAAGAACATCTTCTTCTTTACTTGGCAAATTGGCCAGATGAGCCCGCCCGAACGTGCCTTTTCGGTACGGGCGGGCTAATCCCCCGACTTTGAGAGGGTCAAAGAAAATACTTTTTATGTAAGTATCAAAATACTATAATCGTTTTCTTTGGTCCAATGAATAAGAAGTTCTTTAGTAACTTTGCGGGAGGTCTAATAATGCTCTAAAAAGTAATCAATGACAAATTTAAAGGGAAAAGTAGCCTATATAACCGGGGGTTCTAAAGGTATTGGGTATAGCGTGGCAGAGACCTTGCTCAAAGCAGGTATGAAAGTGGCCATAAGTGGCAGAAGTAAAGAAACGGTCGAGGCAGCTGCGATTCGCTTAGGCGATAGCCATAACATTCTTGCGATAGTGTCAGATGTTACCAAACATGTTGATGAGGTGCATGCCGTAAAGTTGATCTTGGATAAATGGGGACAATTAGATGTGGTTCTGGCAAATGCAGGGGTTGGACATTTTGCGCCCATAGACGAAATGACCGAGGAACAATGGCATGCGATGATAAACACGAACCTAAATGGCGTCTTTCATACCCTAAAAGCGTCTGTAGATGCGTTAAAATCCTCTAAGGGGTATTATATAACCCTAGCGAGTCTTGCCGGTGCCAATTTCTTTGCAATGGGCGCAGGGTATAACGCAACGAAGTTCGGGGTTGTTGGTTTTACGCAGGCCGCCATGCTAGATCTACGTAAGTACGACATCAAGGTATCTACGATCATGCCTGGTTCTGTAGCAACACATTTCAATAATAACGAGCCATCTGAAAAGGATGCCTGGAAAATTCAACCTGAGGATATCGGGGAATTGGTACTGGATTTACTGAAAATGCACTCTCGTACCCTGCCCAGTAAAATTGAGGTTAGACCAAGTAGGCCCGATAAAAAATAGCATCATACCTCTTTCTCGATAAAGGGCACATTAGGATTGCAGATTTCAAGAACAAGGCTTTTAAGTTCCATAGTGAATTTGCTAAGGATCTCCTGAGAGATTACTTTGTCTTTACGCCGACTGTTCTTGCTTTCCTTGGTAGCGAAATTCAAAAGGCCGGCATTTAGATTCTTAAAGGAAACAATACCAGCTTCAAGTTGACTTAGTTTGGCGCTGTCATTGAACATAAGGGCATAACACAACAATTGAAATGCCTTACTGTATTTATAATCCTCGGTGATTACGGACCAATCGAAAATTTCAACTTGATTGGCCATTACCTTCCCAGACTTGTAATCAATGATTCGGAGTTCGCCATCTTTTTCATCGATCCGGTCTAGCTTGCCTTTCAACTTTACGGGAAACGGCAATTCGGGAATGTTCATCGTTAGTTCCATTTTCTCCTCTAGTCCAAGGATCTTGATACGGTGTCCCTCGCTTTGTGCTATTTCCCGTTCAATAAAATGCTCTATGTACCTGATGATCACATTATAAGCGATTAAGTTCTTGCCGCGTAAAAAACTAGTATCGGCATAGGACCTAGCAAAATGTTTTTTAACCACATCCCCAATCTTGGTTTTTATGGATTTTAAATGCGCACCGTTTAAATATGCCCCGATCATTGGCGTGTAAAGGTCCTCTAAAGTGTCATGTATGATCGTGCCAAAAGTATTGGCGGCAACGGTTTCCTCAACTTCCATTAGGTCATTGATGCCCAAAAGATGCTGCCTATAGAAATCTATGGGATTCCTTATATAATTACTCAAGGAGGAAGGGGAGAATCCCTTCTTGGCATGTCCTTGAATGAGGGACATAAGTGCATCGTCCTTTACAATCCTACATTCCTTATTCGGTTCGACCTTAATTTCCGGAACGGCAATGAACTCTGTTATATGTTCCCTCAGATTCCCATCGGTCAATAATTGGGTTATTAAACGACTGCGTTCGCCACCTTCCAGGACATCGGGTTCGGTATTGTAAATGAGGTAAATGTTTTTGGCCCGTTGTAACAACCGGTAAAAATGATAGGTGTAAACCGCATCTTTCTCCTTGAAAGTCGGGAGCCCGAAAGCTTTTTTCAAGTCAAAAGGAATAAAGGAGTTGTTCGATTTCCCGGAAGGAATGATGCCCTCGTTTACCGAGGTGATGATCACAGTTTCAAAATCAAGATTTCTGCTTTCCAACATGCCCATGATTTGTAAACCTTCTAAAGGATCACCTTTAAAATCCAAGGTTTCCATGGCCAACAGTTCCTTAAATAAGGTCTGCAAGGATTTCAGGTCATTTAAAAAGCCATGTTTGCCCACTAACTCCTGTAGTTGATTGAACACACCATAAAATCTAAAAAGCTCCTCTAAGGCCATCGTATCACGAGCTGCTTGAAGCTTGGTTTTTAATAGAAAGACCAGTTCCAAACAACGTTCAATAAATTGCGCTGTTGTAATCGATTTATCGAAGAAAAGCGTATTTAGATTTTGGGGTTTATCCCTATTGTATTGGACAATCTCATTTTCTTTCAGAAAAGTGAGATTCCTGTCCTTAATGCTTGCTGCCAGAACTTCGGCCAAGTTAACCGTACCTTCTTGTAAAAGTTGGTGGGTATAGGAATGGGATAAAAAAGACAGAACGTTTTTGTAGTACCAACCATTGGCTTGCTTCTTAATGTATAATTCAAAAAACTGCATAAAGAAACTTTCGAAGTTTGATTTATTCAAAGGGTAGCCCATGGTGACGTTTACCTTTTCAATTTCCGAGGGGATCGAATTAAGTAGAGGATTCAGTAATGCCTCATCACTTAGAACAACGGCCGTACGTTTTAGTAATTCACTGTTTTCAGCATTTAGCTTCTTTAGGAGAGCACCTGTATATTTTACCTGTGAAATATTTTTGGGAACCCCAACTACCTGGATTTTCTTCTTTTGCAAGAAAGAAGCACTTGTTCCCTTAATTGGATTTTTACGTAGATAAGGCCATTTCTTTTGATGGTTTCTAATAAAGTAGCCCGCATCATGAATGGGATCATTTAGATAGTACGAATCAGCGTCCCAATAGATTTCGGCGTTTTTAGTCTCGAGTACTCTTTGTATGATGACGCTTTCAGCTGTGTTCAACGCATTGAAACCGATAAATATATAGCGGTAATTGCTGTGGGTCTCTAGATAAGGTTCCAAATTTTCATGGGCCTTACGATAAATAAGACCTTGATGCCCAATGCCTTGATGTAATAATCTTTGATTAAAGGTATTGTATAGTTCCTCCAGATTATTCCAGAACTTGATGTAATCATCAACCATTTTTGTTTTTTCGGCTGTCAAATACCAATGGTTGATTTCCTGGATGGCCGATAAATTGGAAAATAGTTTTCCCGTATTTATAAGATATCGGTCTATCTCATTAATATCTTGCAGTAGGGTTTGTCCCCATTTCGAAAAATCGAGAAAAGTTTCCTGTTCGGTTTTGTTTTGACCCAAATAGGCGTAATAAAGCTCGAAAAGTTGTTGGGTGTTCGTTGCGCTCGACAGCCCGGAAATAGTACCTACAAATTCCTCAATACTGTAAATTTCAGGGGAGAATAAGGTCCTACGGGTTCTATTGGCAATACCATTTTTTAGAAAAGTCCCTGCTCTTTTACTGGGAAGAATAAAAACAGTGTCCTCTATAGACTCCTGTTCATTGTAAACCTGATCGACGATTTCTCCAAGAAAACTGCGCATGATCAAAAATAGAAAAAGCCCTGACAGTATTGTCAGGGCTTTTCAAATTTATTTTAATTGTATCGGTAGAAGAAATTACTTGACTAAGTTGATTTCAACTCTTCTGTTTTGATTTCTACCTGATCTTGTATTGTTAGTAGCAATAGGCTTGTCTTCACCGTAACCGATTGCAGACAATCTACTGGAACCAATACCTTTGTCGATTAAGAAGTCACGAACTGAATTTGCTCTAGACTCAGACAATGTTTGGTTTAATTTAGCACTACCAACGCTATCAGTGTGACCTTCAACAGTAAACTTAGCATTTGGATATTCGTTCAAGATTTGAATAATATCAACCATTACTGTAGTAGACTCCGCTTTGATAGAAGATTTACCAGTGTCGAACAAGATGGTTCTTGCATAATCGTTCAATTGTTTTTGAACTTCCTCAGTTACTTCAGGGCAACCGTTGTTTGCAACAGTACCGGCAACGTCAGGACATTGATCATCTTTATCAAGAACGCTATCACCATCTTTATCTGCCCATGGGCATCCTTTATTTTCAGCAGGACCTGCTTCGTTTGGACATTCATCATCTTTATCAGCAACACCGTCACCATCAGCATCTGGGCAACCAGCAAGAGCTGCTAAACCAGCTTCACTAGGACAAGCATCATCTTTATCAGCAACACCGTCACCGTCAGCATCAGGACAGCCGTTCATTTCTTTAGAACCAGCAGCGTTAGGACAGCTATCTTTGCTATCTTCGATACCATCACCGTCAGCATCAGGACAGCCATTGAAAGCTTCTAGACCAGCAACTTCCGGACAAGCATCATCCTTGTCATATATACCATCACCATCAGTGTCAGTTCCACCAAATCTTATTGCAAGACCAGCTAGATGTTGCATGTGCTCAACACCGTAATCCTCAAAGGCATGCTTATACTGGGATTGCAATGTAAGACCCACATTTTCTGTGAACCAGAAATTAACACCAATACCTCCGTTAACAGTACCAGCTCCAATTTCATCAACCCAAGTGTAACCACCACCTATTTCTATGAAAGGATCAATAACTGTGTTTTTCAAGATGTTATATTTGATTGTACCGTCAATAGCATAATGGGAAAGATCATCAACTGAAGCATCTCCAAATTTGCTTATTTTGTTTAAAGAACCTCTAGCACCAACAGAGAAACCA
>CAZHJO010000245.1:0-5134 GCA_964532755.1 uncultured Maribacter sp.
ATCACTGGTCTTATAAATATAAGGATCAAAATCGCCCATTTGATGGATATCAATGCTGATGTAGGCATTACCTTTTATATAGCGAGAAGTTTCAATATTTGAAATTGTTCCCCATTTTGGGAGATTGGGAATATTGGCACTGACATTGGTCCAGGTATTACCCCCATCTTTGGTCACGTTTACTTGTCCGTCATTACTGCCCGCCCAGATAACCCCAGCTTCCAAGTTCGATTCTTTGATGGAAATCAGTGTAGAACCGTCAAAGGTCATTAAATTATCGGTGGCAATACCCCCTGAACTTTGTTGGTGCGATTTATCATTCAATGTCAAGTCTGGGCTAATAACTTGCCAACTTTGCCCGTTGTCATCACTCTTGTGTACAAATTGACTACCAACATAAACACGATGTTTAACATGTGGCGAGAAGGCCAAGGGAAAATTCCAGTACCAACGGTATTTCATATCGGCTGGTGCCCACCCATAGCCGGCCTCAGGCCATACACGAACGTCTTGGGCATGTCCTGTCTTGGCATTGTACCTTTCGAGGCCACCATCATAACATCCTGACCAAACAATATTATTATCAAAAGGATCCGGTTGCGCAAAACCGCTTTCGCAACCCCCAACACCTTCCCATAAACCAATTGGGATATAACCTTGGAGGCTGTTGCTTGGTCCTCGATAGGAATAACCGTCCTGCCTATTGCCATATACGTTGTAGGGAATTTGATCATCGACAGCAACATGGTACATCTGTGCTATGGGAAGCACTATCCTTTGAAAGGTTTTGCCATGATTAAGACTAATACTCGCACCACCATCATGGGCAACCATGATTCTGTCTGCATTAATAGGATCAACCCAAATATCATGGTTATCCCCGCCAGCTTTGTAACCTCCTTTGATGGTTTTTCCACCGTCTTTAGAAGTGCTGAATTTGACATTGGCAAAATACACCTCATCGGGATTATCTGTTGAAACGGCCATACGTGTATAATAGGGAGCACGTTCATTAATATCATGGTCTCTAGTCTGCAAAGTCCAAGTTTCACCAAAATCCTCAGATCTATACAATGCGGGACTATCAATTTCAAAAAGCGCATAAACAATGTTGGGATTAGAGTGTGAAATGGCAACTCCGGTTTTCCCCACAGGATTATCCTTACCGCCCGGCAATCCCTTTTTAGATAAGGTTTCCCAGCTATCACCACCGTCCAAAGAGCGGTATATTCCGCCACCTGGCCCGCCACTGTTCAGCCCCCAGGTATTGATAAGAATAGACCACATACCCACCAATAATCTATCTGGGTTATTTGGATCTAAGGCAATATCGGCAGCACCAGTATTTTCATCAATAAAAAGAACACGTTTCCAATTTTTTCCTCCATCAATAGTTTTGTAGACCCCCCTTTCTTGTTGGGGTCCGTAGGTGTGTCCCAATGCAGCTGCATAAACAATATCAGGATTCGTAGGATGGACGATGACACGGCCAATTCTGCCTGTTTTTACAAGTCCCATGTTTTTCCAGGTCTTTCCGGCATCCACGGATTTGTAGATACCGTCTCCCATGGCATGGGCTGGCCTAATGACAAAGGTCTCACCTGTGCCGACCCAAACAATATTGGGATTTGTTGGTGTTATGGCCAAGGAACCTACAGAGGAAACATCATGGTCATCAAAAATCGAATTCCAACTTATGCCACCATCCTCGGTTTTCCATAGTCCCCCGGAAGCTGCACCGACATAATTGACCATTGGGTTGCCGGTAATTCCCGCAATGGCAATGGTTCTATTGCCTTCTGGGCCAATAAAGCGAAATTTCAGGTTTTGGAAAACATCGGGATCAGTCTGGGAGTAGGTCGAAAAAGTTACTAGAATAAGAAGGCAAAAGGGAAGTAATCTTGTTTTCATATAGTGGTTATAATGAGAAATAATCCTTGAATTGTCTCTTTCAAAAAGCGAGTTGAATGCATCGGGGTAATTTGCAATTATTTTGTGTTTACTAAGATAATTAAATTTGGAAATCGGCCCTTTCCTTACAGGAATTATTAAATTTATCATCCTAATATTTTCAATATGAAATACCAGCAGATCAGCAGTCAACTTTTTATCAAGAATCGTAAGAAATTCATGGCCAAAATGAAGCCATCGAGTATTGCGGTTTTCAATTCCAATGATATTTACCCCATTAGCGCAGATGCTACCTTGAATTTTGAACAGCACCGTGATATATTTTATCTGAGTGGGGCTGATCAAGAGGAAAGCATTTTGTTGTTGTTCCCAGATGCCTTGGATAAAAAACACCGAGAAATTCTTTTTGTTCGTGAGACCAATGACCATATTGCCGTTTGGGAAGGACCAAAATTGACCAAGGAAAAAGCTACAGCGGTTTCGGGGATCAATACTATTTATTGGTTGACTGATTTTGATAAGATCTTTTTTGATCTGATGACAGAGGCCGATACTATTTACTTCAACACCAATGAGCATTATCGACAAGCTGTAGTAACCCAAACCAGGGAAGACCGTTTTATTTTTGACTGTAAACAGAAATTTCCGGCGCATCAAACAGCCAAGAGTTTCCCTATCATGCAGGAAATCCGTGGGGTTAAAGAACCCGAGGAAATCGCATTAATCCAACAAGCCTGTGATATCACCGAAAAAGGTTTTCGACGTTTATTGGGTTTTGTAAAACCTGGCGTTTGGGAATATGAGATTGAGGCCGAACTTTTGCATGAGTTTGTACGTAACCGCTCAAAAGGATTTGCTTATACCCCGATTATTGCTTCAGGGGGTAATGCCAATGTGTTGCACTATATTGAAAACAACCTGCAATGTAAAGATGGTGATATGTTGCTGATGGATGTTGCTGCCGAATATGCCAACTACTCAAGCGACCTAACAAGAACCATTCCCGTAAATGGCAAGTTTACAACTAGGCAAAAAGCGGTTTACCAAGCGGTATTAAGGGTGAAAAATGAAGCGACTAAAATGTTGGTTCCCGGCACTATTTGGGCAGAATATCATGAAGAAGTAGGTAAGATTATGACGTCGGAGTTATTGGGATTGGGTTTGTTGGATAAAGCCGATGTGCAAAATGAGGATAAGGAATGGCCTGCCTACAAAAAATATTTTATGCACGGTACCAGTCACCATATAGGGTTGAACACCCATGATTATGGAGCACTGAAAACACCTATGAAAGCGAATATGGTCTTCACCGTTGAACCTGGAATTTATATTCCAGATGAACGTATGGGGATTCGTTTAGAGGATGACGTAGTAATCCAAGAAAAGGGAGATCCTTTTAATCTAATGGCCAATATCCCTATAGAGATTGATGAGATCGAGGAGCTTATGGGTTCGTAGTGAATAGCCGGTATTTGGGTGACTTGGATAAAGGTTAAGTTTGCATTTATGCAAAGTTCAGTTTAAAAGTCGAATTTAGCCTTGATCTACAAAATGTTAAAAACAGAAGAATCCTTTTTTCTACCAACTTTTTTCATATCTTTAGTGTATAGTATTCAGGGTGCCGTTATTAAGTTAGTGGCTGAGAATCAAACCTGTTGATTTGCTGGATAATACTAGCACTAAAATACTATAGCAAGGGGAATGTAAAATGAGTAAAATCATTGTCATTCCCTTTGTGTTTTTAGGCCTTTTGCTTAAGCTCCTGTTTTCGAGGCTTTCAAACACTATGC
This sequence comes from uncultured Maribacter sp., assembly GCA_964532755.1. Lineage (GTDB taxonomy): Bacteria > Bacteroidota > Bacteroidia > Flavobacteriales > Flavobacteriaceae > Maribacter_A. The sequence continues at coordinate 3,702 of CAZHJO010000245.1, forward strand.
TCCGGATAAGGGACCTCCCCGAAGCATAGTTTACCAACTATATGTTTATCAGGAACGTTTTCACGAGGATCGAGGCTTGCCCGTCATTCGTGTGGACGATTTCCCTGATGTTAGCTATCAGGATTTTTCACCTCCTTCGTCGGTTTTATTGTGTTGTCATTCTTGTCTTGCTGAGGGTGTTATGCTGCATGGCCATAGCAACAAGTTCGTAATTTAGACAATTGCTTCTTGAACTTAACTTTATTGCCGTGCCTTTCGATGTTGGCCTAGTACAACGAATGCAACGTACAATTACCCTTTTGCAAAATCACTCACAGCAGTCAGTGGCAGCTGAAAAATTTCGCTAGCGGATTTCATATCTATCTCACTGCCGTGCGCTACGTTCAACATTAAGGAAGCAAAGGATACACTTAATGGGTCTTCGGCGGCGTCATGCTGTGCTCTTAACACTTCTTCAGGTACAAATTCAAGTTCAAATTTCCCAGTTTTATAGGTTTCGAAAATTTCCACGACTTCTAACGGACTTAACGCCTCAGGACCCCCAAGTTCAATACGTTTGTTCTTGGCCTTCGGACATTCCAAAGAGGCCACGGCAAAGGCCGCAACGTCTTTTATGGCTATCCAGGAAACCCGTTTTTTCCCATCCCCATAAATGGTCGCTTTGGCATTAGGAGAATCAAAACCCAGTGCCGGACTTAGCCATACGTCCATAAAATAGGTTGGCAGCAAGATGGTATAATCCAGACTGCTTGCTTCAAGATGTTGTTCTACCCTGCGTTTGGCCGTCTGTAAAGGAAATTCTCCACCCATGGAACAGAATGAAACATATACAAATTGATTGATGCTTGCCCCAACTGCAGCATCGATTAAATTAATTTGCCCTTCGCCGTCAACGGTTTGGATCGAATCACCCTCCTGTCTTGACAAAGTTGATGAAACCGTAGAAATAACAACTGATACACCGGACAGGGCATTTTCCAAGGAAGCCTTGTTCTTTAAATCGCCCACTATGGTTTGTACACCCAACTCCTCTAATTGGGTTATTTTATCGGGGTCGGAAGTAGCACGCACCAAGCCTTTTACATTTTTGTTTTCTTGTAGTAATTGACGACAGATTTCACTGCCTAAAAATCCTGTAGCCCCAGCTACGAGTACTGTTGATGTTGCATTGTTTAAGCTGTTCATAGCCTATGATTTAGTTATTTAAGCTTTTTGATTATTGCGCCGGGTTCTATTTAAAACCTTCAATGTGAAAAACCCTGGGTGTATATCGCGGAGGAATCCATAAGATATTAAAAAATGGAGTAGTATACAATTTTCTTTGGACAGAACTCGAAACTTAGAATTCGCTATTCACCTTTGGCTACTGACAGTTTGCTTATAGCTGACTGCTTTGCACGGATTATTGAACACACACCAACTTGTCGGTTTAC
>CAZHJO010000246.1:0-5115 GCA_964532755.1 uncultured Maribacter sp.
CTACATTAGGCACTTTATACTCGAACCACTTGGGATGAAGCAAACAGACTTTGTTTACACCAAGAAAATGGAACCTTACGAGGCCGCCGGTTCTCATCCCACTTATAATTTCATGTCTCCATTACTTTATACAATGATTGGTTCATATATAAGTGAAACATCGAAAAAGCATATATGGATGAAACGTGTTTACACTGATCAGGAACCTTCATCAGCATCAATAGGATCGGCAATGGATGCAGCACGCCTCGTCAGAACTTATTTGAACAAAGGTATACTTGATGGTCACCGCCTCCTTTCAGAAAAATCCATCGGACTAATGACTAATGATAGCCATGTTGCGGAAGCGGATGATACGGGTTCTTTTTTCTTCAGGCAAGGGATTGGCTGGCAGGTTTTTAAGGAAAAAAGCGGATACAAACTCCAGCATACCGGAGGTGGGCCTGGCTTCTATACAATAATGCAAATTTATCCTAGTGATAACTTAGGGTTAATATTGTTTTGTAACGACATAGCGATTGAAAAATATGGATGGAAAGTTTTGCGCTTGGGGGCTAATTTGAATTGGTAAGAAAAACAATAATAGGCTTATTAATTATTAGCCCTTGGTAGCAAATTTAGTAAATAAAAGGGCCTTTAAAATAAGTAAAACCCATAAAGGTCAATTTGTTTTTCTAAATGGTATGCAAGAAATGAAACCCTCCAAAACATCGAATTGGCTATATATTCAACGAAAAGGTCGTACTTTCAATCCTTTTCCAAGTTTAGCTTAACATTAGCAGCAATCAAAACAAACAAAAGATGAGAAATCCAAAAATAAGTATACTGATTACAATTATCCTTCTAATGACCAGCAATGCCTTTTGTCAAAAAAAGATAAACCTATCCGATAAATTCAAAAATAAGAAAATAAGGGTCGTGAATCGCATTCTATCCTTGTACGGCGACCAATTTGATGCGGTGGAAATGAATGCTAAGAACGGTGATGGTATTGGAATATTGGAAGATGTGGAATTTGCTAAAGGTACTATTGAAATTGAGCTTTTAGGTGAGAACAATCCAGGTAAAAGTTTTATAGGAATTGCCTTTAATATTCAAAATGACGAAACCTATGAAGCCATATACTTTCGTCCTTTCAACTTTGTTGCCAAGGAACAAATAAGAAAGGACCATATGGTGCAGTATATCTTTCATCCTGAGTTTACCTGGAGAAAACTAAGAAGTGAAAGAACCGGGGAATTTGAGAACGAAATTGCAACTCCCCCAAATCCTGATGATTGGTTCAAGGTGAGTATAAACATAAATGATGGTAAGGTAGCAGTTTATGTAAATGAATTATCGGAACCCGTTTTGATAGTCGACAGAATAACCGCAACTAAATCGAATAAAATAGGTATTTGGACAGGCTTCGGCTCCTCGGGGCGCTTTAAAAATTTAATTTTAAACGAGAATTAAACTACCGGCAAGCATAGAGAAATGTAGTAAAACCATTTTATCCAAAACGCTGGTAATCATATTGCCAATCGACCATACTCAGATCCATATTGTTCCTGAACTTCCTACTCCTATTCGACTTCAAGAATATGGTGTAGGTATTTTCAGTGCAACTTTGACCAAATCGGCCTTAAAAAAGACCTTAAAGAAACAACGCATTTGGGTCAATGGTGCTATTGCTACCTCGGCCACTTTTATAAAGGGTGGGGAGACTATTGGGCTATCAGTTCCTGTAGAAATAAGTCCTAAGAAAAAACTGATCCAACCATTGGAAGTGTTATTTGAAGACGACTATTTGGCCGCAATCCATAAGCCAGCGGGGATTTTAGTGAGTGGAAACAGTTTTAGGACCATCGCAAATGCCTTAGTGCAAAACCTAAAACAAAGTACATTTGCCGATGCTGTAATCCCACAGCCTGTCCATCGACTGGATTATGCAACAACGGGTATTTTGTTGGTTGGGAAAACCGGCAGAAGCATTCGTAGCTTGAATAAAATGTTCGAGGACCAAAAGGTAAAGAAAACCTACTATGCCATTAGTATCGGCGAAATGGCAGATCATGGAAAAATCACCCAAAAAATTGATGGCAAGAATTCACAATCGGATTATGTAGTATGCAAATCCGTACCTTCAAATAAATTCGGTAAACTCAATTTGGTGAAATTAAAACCCAAAACAGGAAGAAGGCATCAATTGCGTAAACATTTGTCGAGCATCGGCAATCCGATCCTTGGGGACAGGGAATATGGCTTTGATGGTATGATCTTAAAGGGTAAAGGATTGTATTTACACGCCTATTCATTAAAATTCACACATCCATTTACAAAAGGGAAAGTTCATCTAAAAGTAGAAATTCCCCAAAGGTTTAAAAAAATATTTCCTCAGTGAATATAGCATAAAACAAGTGTCTCAAGGTGCGATAATTAATTGCGTAGGTATTCCCAAATGGAATCCAATGCAAAGCCTTATTTTAGTCCAGATCTTTATGCTTGGATTTTAGGGTCTAACTCACAGAACTACATGAATCAACAAAAAGCGCCTTGGCTCTATCTATTAACCCTTATTTTAGCTGGGGAATTCGTTTTTATGCTCCCCTTTGTGCTAGCGCGGGTCTTTAGGCCAACAGTGCTTGATGTATTTGGATTGGATAATGTGCAATTGGGGCTGTGTTTCTCGGTTTATGGAATAGTGGCCTTACTCTCCTATCTATTTGGCGGACCCTTGGCCGATAAGTATCCTCCTAGAAAATTGATTGCCGTGGCGCTTTGGACGACCGCATTGGGAGGCTTGGTATATGCTACTTTCCCAAGTTATACTGTATTAAAAATACTGTATGGCTATTGGGGTTTTACGACCATCTTTTTGTTTTGGGCACCAATGATCAAGGCAACCCGGGTTTGGGGTGGCGTCAATTCCCAAGGCAGGGCATTTGGATTTTTGGATGGCGGCCGCGGTTTAGTGGGAGCGCTATTCGGTGTTATGGGAGTATTTATCTTTTCCCTATTTATAGCTTCCGAAGTTTCTGAAGCAACCATCACTGAAAGAAGAGCGGCTTTTCAATATGTGATTCTTGTATCTACGGGCATTGTAATTCTGGTTGGAATCCTGGTATGGTTTTTTATGAAAATGGATCCCGAGGCCGAACAGGAGATTATCTTGGAGAAAATTACCATCACACAGGTAAAAGAAGTATTACAGCTACCCTCTGTTGGTTTGCTGATGCTTATAATCCTAAGTGCCTACGTGGGTTACAAAATCACCGATGTATTCTCGCTTTACGCCCAGGATGTAATGCTTTATGACCAAGTAGAGTCAGCTTCGGTAGGTACTTTTTTGTTATTTATACGTCCTGTTGTCGGGGTATTCATTGGCATAGTGGCCGATCGTTCGCAAACCACTTTCTGGTTACTGGCTGGTTTTATAGTTTTATTTTTTGGTGCTCTCTTGTTCGCAACTGGCGTGGTTTCTGGATCATCAACCGTCATGTTTGTAATTTCGATATTAGTTGTGGCGACTGGGATATATGCGATACGCACCCTTTACTTCGCTGTCATGGAGAGGGGCAAAATACCTTTGCTCCTAACGGGGACTGCTGTGGGACTTATATCACTTATTGGTTTCACTCCGGATATCTTTGCAGGTCCAGCAATGGGTTATCTTTTGGATAATTCACCAGGGGAAGAAGGACATAAACATGTTTTTTGGATGTTGGCGGTGTTTTCTTTTACAGGTGGTATCACTGCATGGATATATTATAGATTGTATAGAAGAAGATAATTATAAATGCCGTAAATTTCATTTCGATTTTCTGGAGATCTTTTCGAACTATGATTGTCACCAACTGCAATTCAGCTTTCGGCAATTCTCTAAAGACCAGAAGTAGACTCATAGAACCATGGCATGGACCAATAAAGGCAATAGAAATGAAAAACCTCAAGATACATACTAACCCTATAGTCAAATCAAAATTTCAAGCCTATCCCAAGGAGATAGCGCCCAAAATGGAATATTTACGGAATTTGATTATTGAAACCGCAAACGATATTGATGCCATCGAAGAACTTGAGGAAACCCTAAAATGGGGGGAACCCAGTTATTTGGCAAAAAAAGGGAGTACCATCAGAATTGATTGGAAAACAAAAACACCCAAACAATATGCTATCTATTTTAAGTGTACAAGTAAATTAGTTCCTACCTTTAAGGAAGTTTATGGCGATTTGTTTACTTACGAAAAAAACAGGGCCATCCTCTTTGATTTAGAAGATAAGATTCCTAGAAAGGAATTAAAGGAATGCATAAGCTTAGCGTTAAAATATCATTCAATCAAAAATTTACCCAGATTAGGAAAATAATTATTCTAAAAAACCAAACAGATGAAGAATCAAAATATATTCTATTTAGGAATCTCTTGCCTATGTCTTCTTTTTACAGGTTGTGGTCCTGAAACGAACCCGAATGCTGATAAAGAGCAATGGATATCAATGTTCAACGGTAAAGATTTGGAAGGCTGGACACCTAAGGTCAAAGGGTATGCATATGGAGAGAATTACAATAACACATTCAAAGTAGCTGATGGAAACCTTAGGGTTTCTTACCAGGAATACGATTCCTTTGACAGTAAATTTGCCCACTTATTCTATAAGGACAAGTTCTCACATTATCGTCTAAAAGCGCAATATAGGATGGTAGGCGAACAGGTAAAGGGTGGTCCTGGATGGGCTTTTGCGAATAATGGGTTTATGTTGCATTGTCAAGATCCAAAGACCATGACATTGAACCAGGATTTCCCGATGTCAATGGAGTTTCAATTGCTGGCAGGAAAAGGCGAAGGGGAACGTCCTACCGGTAATCTTTGCACACCAGGGTGCCATGTACATATTGATGGGGAATTAGTCGAGACGCATTGTATCCCGGACACCAAGGGAGCTACCTATCCCAGGGAGAAATGGGTGAACGTTGAAGCGGTGGTTTTGGGCGATTCAATCGTACATCAAATCGTGGAAGGTGACACGGTAATGACCTTCACAAAGCCAATAATCGGTGGACATTTAGAAGGCCTGGATAAGGAAATGTTCAAAGATGGTACACCCATGACCGAAGGATACATTTCTATACAAGGT
>CAZHJO010000247.1:0-5107 GCA_964532755.1 uncultured Maribacter sp.
TTGTGAAATTCGATAAAATGTAGGTAAATAAAAGAGTGTTTGCAGTTCATCGATATTTTTGGTAAATCATCGATAAAAACTAGAATATAATTTTCAAGTATAAAGGAAATAACTATTTAACAATCAGCTTTCTGGTCGCCATTCTGTCTTTTTCGTAAACGCGCAGAACATACACGCCCGCATCCAATTCAGAAACATTCAGTTCTTCCCTAAGGAGCGTTGTAGACATAACTTGTGTTCCCAAAACATCATAAATCAAAATCTTTTTTGGGGCCCTATCCGCAGTAATAATGTACACTTTGCCATTCGTGACAGGATTTGGATATAATTTAAAACCATCTATATCCCCATTAGGCTTGGCATCTTGTGCATAGCTCAACGAAGTAAAAAGTAGAAAGAAAACAAAGTAAAGTTTCTTCATATAAACGGTGTTGCAAATAGCGTACCAGCAAATATAATAATTTTAGTATTCGATTGTGGCTGCTTTCCCATCATTTAAGATAAATTTCGATGAAATGCATAGGCCCCTTAATCATTATAAACTGCTCGATACCAATTTACATCCCCAGTGTTATGTTAACGTTACTTTTTGGCACATGAAAGAACGGTTAAGCGTATTAGTATTATATTTACTATTATCCAATAATCGAATATGGGTTTTCAATGAAAAAGAAGAATATAAAGATACTGTTGGTTGATGATGAACCAGATATTTTGGAGATTGTAAGTTACAATCTCACCTCTGAAGGTTACCAGGTTTTTACGGCTAATAATGGGGTAGAGGGAGTTGCCAAAGCCAAGAAAAAACAACCGCATTTGATTATTTTAGATGTGATGATGCCAGAAATGGATGGAATTGAAGCTTGCGAGATCATCCGTAAAAGCCCAGGTCTAGAACATACAATTATTACATTTCTTACGGCTCGTGGCGAGGATTATTCACAAGTGGCCGGTTTTGAGGCTGGTGCCGATGACTATATTACAAAACCTATTAAGCCCAAGGTCTTGGTAAGTAAAGTTAAGGCGCTACTTAGAAGATTAAAGGATGAAACCGAAGCTCCTGAGGAAATTTTTAAGGTAGGAGGATTGGTAATTAATAGAGAAGAATACAAAATAGAGAACAACGGATTCGAAATTATCCTGCCCAGAAAAGAATTTGAATTGCTATCGTTACTTACTTCAAAGCCTAATAAGGTTTTTAAACGGGAGGTAATTCTTGATAAAGTATGGGGCAATGAAGTTGTTGTCGGAGGGCGAACCATAGACGTGCATATTCGAAAATTACGTGAAAAAATTGGTGAAGATCATTTTAAAACAGTAAAAGGTGTAGGTTATAAGTTTGTGCTATAATGGCGATACGCTTAAAAAAATCATATAGGTTTGCCTTGAGGTCGGCACTCTTGATTACCCTGTCTTCTTCTCTAGTTCTATTATCCATATTGTGGTATTTCAATACCGTAAACTGGCTGGCAATCGTTTTTTTTGCCATACCTACCTTTGCAATTTCATTTATTCTTCTTCAAGTACGAATTGAGAATTTTATTTATCGTAGGATTAAAAAAATCTATGATGATGTGGCACTTTTAGAATCTTCTAACCTGACCCATGGACCTATTACCACAGACATGAAAACGCTCACTGAGGAAATTGAAAAATTTGCCCAAGACAAAAAGATAGAAATTGACACCCTGAAAATTAGAGAGGAATACAGAAAGGATTTTTTAGGGAATATTTCGCATGAATTAAAAACGCCCCTTTTTACCGTGCAAGGATATATTTTAACCTTGCTAGATGGCGCATTGGAAGACAAAAATGTACGTAAAAAGTATCTGCAAAGGGCCAAAAAAGGTGTTGAACGCTTAATCTATATTGTCCGTGATTTGGATATGATCACAAAACTTGAAGTTGGTGACCTAAACGTGGAAATGGTTGATTTCGACATCATTGAACTTATTAAGAATGTCTTTGAGTTACTTGAAATGAAATCTACTAAAAAGAAAATTGCACTGACTTTCGACATGGATTACAAAGATTCTATTTTCGTGCATGCCGATCGTGATAAAATTCAGCAGGTATTGACAAATTTATTGGTAAATTCAATAAAATATGGTCAAGAAGATGGTACCACCGAGGTTAGTGTTGAAAATTTAATAAAAAACAAGGTGATTGTGAGGATAACAGACAATGGTGAAGGTATATCCGAACAACATATTCCCCGATTATTTGAGCGTTTTTACAGGGTGGATAAAAGCGGAAGTCGCGATGAGGGAGGTTCTGGTTTAGGCCTATCCATAGTTAAACACATTATCGAAGCACATGACGAAAAAATCTATGTTGAAAGCGCAGAAGGGGTTGGGTCTGAATTTTCATTTACCCTTGAAAGAACCAATACCCAAAACAAGGAACAATTTATTCTTGCCAATTAGGATTTCATTAGATTTGACACGGAATCCAATATAGAATGTAGTGGGGAGCAAGAATAAGCTTAAACGGTTTAAGGAAAATGCCACATTTAAAAATGTAGTGCAACCTACTAGACAAGAAATCGCTGAAGGTGCATTTGCATTAAAAGGCAACTGGAATGTCCACTTTGGAAATGACAATCCCATAGTATTGGAATTGGGCTGTGGCAAAGGAGAGTATACCTTGGGTCTTGCCAAAATGCATGCCAATAAGAATTATATTGGTCTGGATATTAAGGGAGCCCGCTTATGGAGGGGTGCGAAAACGGCCCTGGAAGAGCATATGGACAACGTTGCCTTTTTGAGAACCCAAATTGAGTTGATAGATCAGGTTTTTGATGAAAATGAAATTGCTGAGATCTGGATTACCTTCCCGGACCCGCAAATAAAATACAAACGAACAAAGCATAGGATGACCAATGAAGTTTTCCTAAATAAATATGATCAAATTTTAATTGATAAGGGATTGATCCATTTAAAGACCGATAGTGAATTCATGCATGGATACACCTTAGGGCTTTTACATGGCAGTGGTCGCGAAGTTTTATATGCAAATCACGATGTGTATAAAAATGAAGGAAGCCCAAAAGAAGTATTGTCCATTCAAACTTTCTATGAAAAACAGTATCTTGAAAAAGGTAAACCAATCACTTATATCAAGTTTAGGATAAACTAATATATGGAACACCTTCTCATACTTTTCTTTGCTACTTTTTCTGCCGCCTTTATGGCGACCGTTCCTCCTGGACTGTTGAATATGAATGCCGCAAAGACAAGTGTTGAAAAAGGCAAGCCAAATGGTATAATTTTCAGTCTTGGTGTTTCGACCATGATAATGCTTCAAGCCATAATAGCTGTTTATATTTCCAAATACTTACATAGGAATCCTGATGTTGTTGAGGTTTTGTTGAAGATTGCTGTACTGGTTTTTGCGGCTTTGGCAATTTATTTTTTTATGGCCGCCAGAAGTAATAAGAAGAAAGTTGTTAAAGCCGTTAATATAAGTAAAAGGAATAGCTTTTATAAGGGCATGTTATTGGCCGCCTTAAATCTATTGACCATTCCGTACTACAGTGGCCTGAATATCATGTGGAATGCTTCCGGATGGATAAAATTCCAAGTCTGGGATATAGTTGTCTTTGTATTGGCTGCCGGATGTGGAACATTTTCCGTGTTGTACATGTATACCATTTATTTCAATAAATTGGAGAACAAGACCAACCGCTTCTCAAAGAATTCAAATTATATATTAAGTGTACTAATGCTTGTACTATTGACTATAACCATTTATAGGATTTTTGACTGATGCGAGAAGAAAACAAGAATTTTTTCCAAAAGGTATATGAGGTGGCCAAGCTAATTCCTTATGGAAGGGTAACGTCTTATGGGGCAATTGCCAAATATCTTGGGGCTGCCAGAAGTGCTAGAATGGTAGGTTGGGCCATGAATGGGGCCCATAGTATGCCCCAAGTGCCCGCGCATAGGGTTGTGAACAAAATAGGTCTATTGACGGGCAAGCATCATTTTGAGGGGACCAACCTAATGCAACAGCTTTTGGAAAGTGAAGGCATCAAAATTGTGGATAATCAGATCATTGATTTTGAAAAGCATTTTTGGGATCCTTGGAAGGAATTGGGTTGAGCCATAATGTTTGTTTAAATTCTAAATACTTATTCAAAAATCAAGGTAAACACGGTGTTTTTATTTGATGTAACACCAATGCTTCCTCCGTGCAAATGCATTATTTGCTTGGAAAGGCTAAGACCAATCCCTGTTCCTGAATTCTTGGTTGTGAAAAAAGGCACAAAAATATCGTCGATTAGCTCCGCGGGAATCCCAGGGCCATTATCCCTTACCTCGATGAATTTTTTCCCTTGACCGTTGACTCCTGCTGTTACCCTAATTTTTGCCTTCCTCGTCTCGGATAAGGATTGCAGGGCATTTTTACAGAGGTTGATCAAGACATGCGAAATCTGTTTTTCGTCAATAAAGAGTTCCAGATCTTTGGGTATGACAATTGTTTCAAAAGATAAAAGGTCATTTTTGCTTTCCTGTACCATTAAAACTTTTATCTTATCCAGCAGTTTATTAGCGGGAACCAGCTCTTTGTCCGGTGGTGGAAGGCTTAAGAAACTTCTATAAGACTGCACAAATTCCATCAAGTCTGCTCCTTGTTCCTTAATGACTTCCAATCCCTTAATCGCATTTTGGATATGCTCTTCCTTGAAATCGGCCTTGAGCTCTCCACCTTCGGTTCTAAAATATTTCAGAATGGACTCCGAAATTGACGTGATGGGCGTAATCGTATTCATTATTTCATGTGTGAGTACGCGTATTAACCGAACCCAGGAATCGGTCTCCTTTTCATCCAGTTCTTGGTGAATATCTTGGGCGACTACCAATAAAAGATCTTCCTCGTTTAATGATAAGGTGGTAGATTTCAATGCTATCTGTTTCTTTTCCCTTTCATTGGTCAATTGCACCAATTTTCGCTCAAAAGGCTTCAATTTCGCAAAAAGACCATAGAGTTCTTTATCCACTTGATCTAGCTGTTTAATATGGTTCAAGGGACGGTAATTGAACAAATCTTAAATTCTTGGGTTGGCGAAGAGCACATGCCCCTTTTTGTTAAAAGTCATTATGCC
>CAZHJO010000248.1:0-5098 GCA_964532755.1 uncultured Maribacter sp.
TTGCACAAATTGGTGGCATTGAAGATTCCGTTAATGATGTGGGCGATACCATACGTACCATCTTTCCAATTTTACTTGGTGTCATTTTTTTAGTTGGTTTCCTGTTTAATGCAGGGCATTTCTTTGGGGAAAATGCAGACCTTAAAAAAGGGATTACCAGAGTGCTAGTGTTTGTTTTGATTGCTGGCGCAGTTGTCGGCATCTTCACATACCTAATAGGAATCGTAGTATAGATGAAACGCTTCGAGGTCTATAAAAACATTAGGAAACGGGCGGTCATTTTTGGGCTGCCTATTTCCCTGTTTGCGTTAATGATGGTTTCCATTTTGGCTTCGCTGCTCATCATAATCTTCTCTTTCAGCTTCGGGATAATAATTGGCATACTCGTTTTCAATGCTGCCTTGTACGTAGCCTTAACGAGAATAACACATAACCCACAAATTTTTCAGATGGCTAATGCTTTTCCGAGAATAATAAGTAACAAAAGAAACTCTGGCTTCAACTATGAACAAGATTAATCTTTCAGCATATCAACCTATTGTAGATATTCAAGACAATATCATATTTGCCAACAATGGTAATGTTGTCCTGTGCTATGAAGGTACGTTACCAGAAATTTATTCACTATCCGAAAAAGACTTTGAAGATATACACGGTGCTTGGTTTCAGGCTTTGAAATCATTACCTATTGGTACTGTAGTGCAAAAGCAGGACATATATCTTAAAAAAACATACAATTCAGAAGCACTTCCCAATACAACGTTTTTAGAAAAAGCGACACACGACCATTTCAAAGGACGTGATTATATGGAACATCGTTGCTTTTTGTTCTTTACGCTCACTAAGAATAAAGCGCTGAACAATTCAAAATATGTCAACCCTTTCCGTAAAGTTTCCAAAGGGATTACACAACAATTGGATGACAACGTTAAGAGCTTTGTCGGTTCTGTTAGTGATTCTGTTTCCTTCATAAACAATAGTCGAAAAATGAAATTTGCTTCGCTTAAAGCGAAAGATATTCAGCAGTTAACGAATGGATATTTCAATGGTTTTAATGAAGGGTTTGACACCGATATCATATTAGATAAAAAAAGCGTCAATATTGGCGAAAACCATTTTGATGCCCTGGCTATCAATAGCGAACTGTGCTTTGGCGAAAGTGTACAGAGTAGCAAGACCAATGAGAAATTCACTTCTGACGATTTTGTGTTTCATCAAGGGTTTATTGATGGCTTAGGGCTTACGCTTAATGAAAATCATATTGTCAATCAAATCCTTTATCTGGATGACAAACAGAAGTGGCGCAAGCTACTGGATAAGAAAGTTGAAGAACTTAATAAAAGTTCCAACTTCGGTTCGCAGAATAAAGTAGTCCTCGGTAAAATTCAGCATATCCTTGACCAAATCAACGCTGATGATAATGCACGTATTATTCGAGGTCATTTAAACATCATCTATTGGGACAAGAACCCAGAAAATTTAAGTCGAATCGGTTCAAAAATAAAGACCGAGTTTAAGGAACTAGACATTATTCCTTACTATCCTAGAGGTGAGGAACGAAAGAATTATATCCTAAATAGTTACTGCTGTTTTTCTTCAAACTTTTCAAATAACGATTTATATGTTACCGATTTAAAACACGCTTTATGCCTGTTCATCAATAACACCAATTATAATTCTGATACTACCGGAATCATCTTTAATGATAGGGAACATAATGTGCCTGTTCTTAAAGATGTTTGGGACGAACGCAAGAAGCGCATTAAGGCAAGAAACTTTGCCATTTTTGCACCTACTGGCGAAGGCAAGTCCTTTTTGGCAAATAACATTCTGCGCCAGTATTTTGAAAGTGGTGTCCGCCTGGTCATAATTGACCTTGGTGGATCCTACACCAAATTTGCCAAACTCTATCCCGAAAAATATACTGTGCTTCGCTATGAAAGTGGCAAAAATTTAGGCATCAATCCTTTTTATATAAGTGATAAAAATGACCTAACACCAGAACGTTTGGAAGACTTGTCCGTTTTCTTGTTTGAACTTTTCGCCTCAGATTTAAAAGTTACCAAAGCACAATCGGTTTCGGTTAAAAAGATATTACGCCATTATTACAATAATACTTCAGAAAATCATTCCTTAGATGGTTTCTACAACTTTATAGAGAGGAATCAGAAAGACCTTCTGGACACCTTAAAAATCCATCCCGACTACTTCAATATTACAAGCTTCTTGCACGTAATGTCCGAATATGTCGGCGATGGTCTATACAGCTTCCTTTTTGAAGTAAGTGAAGACCAGACCTATAAAATTGAGGATAAACGATTGATTGTTTTTGAGCTGGATGAAGTAAAGGATAACAAGGAAATCTTGTCCGTTATGTTGAAGCTGATTAAGTCAGCCATCCAAAGAACGATATGGAAAAACAGAGCTGAAAAAGGCATTATCCTTTTCGATGAGTTTGCAAAGCAACTGAAGTTCGAAAACGTACTGGAAAGTGTTGAATTCTACTATCAAGCGATTCGTAAACAGAATGGTGCGATAGGCATTATTCTTCAATCCATAAATCAGCTTCCCAACAATTCAACATCGGCAAGCATACTAGAAAACACACAAGTCATTTATAGCCTAAACAATGAAAAAGGTTATGACGAATTGGTCAAAAGGCTCAATCTATCTAGCCACGATTTAAACCAATTAAAATCCATCAAAAACAATCTTTCTGGACCACGGAAGTATACCGAAATGTTCATCAAAATAGGAAAGGAAAGCAACATTTTTAGGCTTGAAGTTCCTAAAGAAGTGTACGCAGCCTACCTAACCGATGGACAGGAAAACGAGGCCATAATGGCCATTTATGAAAAGACCAATGATATGGAATTGGCAATTAAAGAATTCACATCTAAAACATAATATTATGAAAACAAAAATCAAAACAATCTTGTTCGGGCTATTCTTAATGGTTGCCCTTTTATTGCCTAGCGGTGCGACCGCCCAGGGAATGCCAGTTTATGACAATACCAACTTTGTAAGTTTGGTAAAATCGCTAGTGGAATCAGCAAAACAAACCTCACAACTTATCAAGTCCGTAAAGTTCTTGAAAGATGCAAAAGAAAGTATTGAGAAAGTATCAAGTGTGGTACAGCAACTCAGGGCGGTTCAGGAAATAGCACAGAACAATCAACGCCTTATCAATGTAATGCAAAATGATTTGCAGGATATTTTAAACTCGCCTTACATCAAGCCCGAGGAAGTTACACGGGTTGCAGAATCATTTGATGCCATAGTCCAAAACTCTTTGGACACGGTTGATTTTATGGGCGAAATATTATCTAGCGATAATCTTAAAATGTCTGATGCCGAACGTGCTGAAGTCCTAAAGCAAAAAGAACAGGAATCAAAAGAAATGGTTTCCAATATCAAGACAAAAACTAAGCGCTATCGTGATATCATTTCCTTTAGAAAAATGCAGGATAAAGTGAATAACCGAGAAACAGAATATTAATAATGACCGCAACCATACTTTTAGGGATTGGACTGGAATACGTTGACGCAGTGTTTCAAACCATACAGAACAGCAGTTTCTCGCAATATACTATTGCAGGAATGAAAACGCTTGCCGTTTTGTTCTTTCTGGTCAATATCCTTAAAAAATACAATGAAGGCATTGCGGATAAAGATGGTTATACTTGGGGATTAAGCCCAGGGGAATTGACCAAGAATTTTGCTGTTGTTCTTCTGGTCATATTTTCAACACAGGTCCTGGGCTTTTTCGATAGTATCTTGGTTTCTATTGAAGCGCAATATCGTGGTACAGCACCAGCTTTATTGCCTTTACAAATGCAGGATATTCCTATTGAAGAGGATGTAAGTATCATCGAGGTTGCACAAGCGGCAATGACGCTGTTATACGAAGCCTTGGTCACACCACTTTACGGTTTCAAAATATTCGCATTCATCATAAGCCTTTTTCTTTGGATTCTGGATTTGTTCATCTATCCACTATTTCTTGCTGAACGCTATTTCCTTTTGGGTATAATGCAAGCCTTCTTCCCGCTCGTAATAAGTCTGGCGGTTTTTGAAAAATTCCGTTCGCTTGCTTATACATTTTTCAAATTGTACGCTGCTGTCTATATGTTGGTGCCGGCTTTCTTTTTGGTCAATGTATTTGTAAATGCACTCTATACTGAAATCAATACGAACTTCTGGACAAACCTTTTTGGGACAGATGTTGGCCAGGGCTTTTTTGCGCCTGTGGTTCAGCTTGGTTCAGTTGGTTTCATTGTTTTTCTAAAATTCAAATTATACAAACGTGCCACATCATTTACCCTCAGATTGTTTACCAGTTAATTCCAATAACAATGAAAACACCTTACAAAAATATCTACGCAGTCTTAAAATTGAACAGATTTATCGTGTTGGCAGTTGTCATTTTTGCAATGCTATCCAGCACCTTTTCACTATTTATGGTATATAAAACGAATAAAGAAACTCTTAATAGTGCCTTTGCCATTAATACTGATGGAAGTATTATTCCCCTGAAGCTCGTAACCCAAAAAGAAAACTTCAAGGTAGAAGCGTTAGCCCATTTAGACCTGTTCCATAACTACTTCTATAATATCGACGCCAGTAATTATGAGCGTAATTTAGAAAAGGCACTTTGGTTGGGGAATAGTTCCGTGGACAATCTATATCGTCAGAAAAAAGCGGATGGTGTCTATAACCGTTTGCTACAATATTCGCTAGTTCAGAAAGTACTGAGTATTGATTCACAAATCGAAGAACAAAACGGAACATACGTTTTTAGAACTGTTACCATTTTTGAAATCAATAGAGGTTCAATCATAGATACCTACGAACTTGTTTCTAGTGGAAACTTAATTCCAGTAGACCGAAACTTTCCAAACAATCCCCACGGATTGTTGATTACAAACTATTTCGAGAACACCTTAAAAAAAATAAACGATGAAAGTTGAAAAAAATAAAATTGTATTTGCAGCTGTATTGGTTGTGATTTTCATATTCCTGATATCCTATTCTATGATGGTAATGGGCGATGACGAAAGTGAGAATGAAAACCTTGAACAGACCTTGATACCCGATT
>CAZHJO010000249.1:0-5096 GCA_964532755.1 uncultured Maribacter sp.
CAACAGAGAATGGTTCTACGAATGCCCCCTGTTCTGGGGTAAGCCCTTGCATTAAATGAACAACCCTATCGGATTCCAAAACAATGTGCTGCCCAAACCCCCCATTTCTATGAAAACCGATTATTTGTTTTGATGAACATAAATTCCATTTTGCAACACTACAAGCGGGGCATTCCTCATCTTGGCAACCTAACATGGCCAAAGGTGTAAACTTGTCGCCCACTTTAAGATCACCATGGTCCCCTGGGCCCAATTCCAATATCTCCGCACTAAATTCATGACCTATGATCCTTGGCCGCTCTACCCAATCAAAATTGGCTTTGCCCAGCGAGGCACTATTGTCAGAACCACAGATACCGGTATATAAAGTTTTCGCCAATATCTCACCCTCCTTTAAAGCGGGGATTTCCATAGCTATTACGGCTGTGTTTTTGGTGACAGGAATACCTGAAGTAGGATCTATTTTTTCTCTTCCTTGCAAACAAAATCCCATAATTGGCTCACTCATCTATTCTCCCTTATATTTATTCAAATGCTACCAGATTACTCCAGTATCTTTCCAACTTCTAGTTTTAGCCGATTCCAGTACCGCTTCACAGACCTTTTGGGTTTCTTGTGCATCCCTGAACGTCGGTGAGCAAGGCTTTCCGTCTTCCAAGCTTATGAAAAAATCGGCGATTTGATGTACAAAACTATGTTCATACCCTATTGACAGGCCTGGAACCCACCATTTATCCATATAGGGTTGATCACCATCAGTTACATGAATGGAACGCCATCCTCTTTCTAGTGAATCGTCGCGATGGTCAAAATATTCCAAGCGGTTCAAATCATGTAAATCCCATTTTAAGGAAGCATGTTCCCCATTGATCTCAAAAGTATACAGTGCTTTATGACCTCGTGCATATCGAGTGGACTCAAAAACACCAAGAGAACCATTATTAAAATGACAATGAAAAATACAGGCATCATCAATTCCAACTTTTTGAACTTCACCGGTACCTGTATGAACCCGCTCTTTTATAAAAGTCTCGGTTACAGCCGAGACATCCTTAATACCACCGTTCAACCACATTGCGGTATCTATGCAGTGCGCCAGAAGATCGCCGGTCACACCCGACCCTGCTGCAGCATTATCCAACCTCCATAACCCTTCGCCTCCTTGTGGCAATTCTGGGCTTATTGTCCAATCTTGCAAGAAATTGGCCCGATAATGAAATATTTTACCCAATTTTTCTGCATCGATCAACTGTTTGGCTAATGTTACCGCAGGTATGCGGCGATAATTGTAATACACCGTATTCGCAACCCCTGCCTTTTCAATGGCATCGACCATAGGTTGTGCCTCCCCTACTGTTCGTGCCAAAGGCTTTTCACAGAGCACCATTTTACCAGCCTCAGCTGCTGCAATGGCAATTTTTGCATGCATATTATTTGGAGTGCAAATATCAATTGCATCGATATCATCCCTAGCTATTACCGCTTTCCAATCGGTTTCATAGGATTCAAAACCCCATTGGTCTGCGAAGGCCTTTACCCGTGCTTCATTGCGGGCACAGACTGTCTTTAATATCGGACGATATTTTAAATCCGGGAAAAAGTCCCCTACCCGTTTATAGGCATTGGAATGGGTTCTTCCCATAAAACCGTAACCGATCAACCCTATTCTTATTTCTTTCTTAGTACGCATATAAAAGTTTCAATTAATTTAAAGTGGGCTATTCGTCTTCATACCATCCATGTAGTTCCCGTACCTTGATCATAGCAGCCAATACATCGTTCCAAGTTTTGGGCTGCATCATGACATCATTGGGAAACATACAGCCATCCCAACAAATATGCCTGATTTTTTTTGTAAGATTCCCTTCTTCATTTCTCAGCCAATGGCCAGCATCTACTGGAATATTCAGTTTTCCATTTGGATCAGAAGCTTGACAATGCCTACCTGTTTTGTCATGCGAACCGGCACCAAAAACGGTACCGTCATTCTGTGCCACATGAAAATCTATTGTCCAAGGTCGTAATGCAGCTGTCAAGGTTTTAAGCCCTTCGGTCAATGTTGCTCTATCTTCCCATTTAAAATCTTCAGGTAAAATTCTTTCATCAGGTTTATTATAACCTAACAGATATAATAAAGTATGTGCCATATCTGCCTGAAAACCTATATTAGGTCTATTCACTTCTTCAAGAGTGTTGATCATTGATTTCCAACCATGCATACCTCCCCAACATATTTCACCTTCTGCAGCCAATGATTCGCCGTAATCTGCAGCTATATCGCAAGCTTCTCTAAATGTTTGTGCAATTAACTTGGTATTACCCACTGGATCAGTCGCCCAACTTTCTGGATCTACAGAAGAATCTATTCGGATGATACCGTTTGGTCGAATACCCATAGCACGAAGTTTTTTTCCAATAATACATGATTTCTTGACCTGAGTGAGAAATTGATTTCTTTCTTCTTTTGTACCCATAGCTGAACCCCCTCCTGTAGGCGTCCATACCGGTGCTACTAAACTTCCGATCTCAAGGTTTTTAGACATTGCCTTATCAGCCATTTGTTTAATGCCATCATCTGTGGCATCAATATCCATATGCGGATCAAAAAGAAATAAATCAAATCCGTCGAACTTAACTCCTTCAACTTCTGCATTCGCAGTAAGTTCAATCATGGTGTCAATTGATATTGGAGGTTCAGAATCTGGGCCTTTGCCCACTACACCAGGCCAGGAGGCATTGTGCAATTTGGGATAGTTATTTGTTTGCATCGTGTTTTGTTATTATATGGAGAGTTTGTGTTTGTAAAAAATCTGAAATCACTTAAAGCAAGAAACTTTAAATGAAATATGATTTTCTAAACCACCTAATTTAAATAAAATTTTAATGCAAAATGTAATTAATGAATTCTAACACAGATAAAGCTAATTTTGACAGTAATACACCACCTGATCAATTTTATTATGATATTAAAGGAAAAGGCGTTAAATTATTCCATAATTTCTAATGATAGGAATTTAATAACAACCAGCCTAAAACAAAATAGCTTATGGAAAATACTACGGTCGCGCCTGCGGCAAACGCCAATAGACTTTTCTATGGGAGCTGTTTTGCTTTGATTACCACGGCCTTCTCATTTAGCCTAAGGGCAGGAGTTTTACCAGAATTAGGAGAGGCATTCGACCTTACCGCAAAGCAGTTGGGAGAAATCAATTCTATGTGGTTCTTCGGATTCCCAATAGCTATGATCATTGGTGGATTGACATACCATACCATTGGTCCTAAAAAAATCATGCAATTCGCCTTCTTCGCGCATACCTTGGGAATCATTTTAACCATATATTCAGGTGGCTATTGGGGATTGATTCTTTCTACTTTGCTCATAGGACTGGGAAATGGTTGTACAGAAGCGGCTTGCAATCCCATGATTACTGATAGCACTACTGGTAAAAGAATGAATACCCTCATGAATAGATTCCACATGTGGTTTCCAGGGGGGCTGGTTCTAGGAAGTTTAATCAGTTATTTTATGACCAAGGCAAACCTAGGTTGGCAGGCACAAATATGGATTATTTTGGTCCCAACTGTGATTTATGCCTATCTCTTCTTCGGACAAATATTTCCAAAACCAAGAGTACAGGAAGCGGCCACCGTAAAGGGAAATCTAAAAGCGATGGCAACGCCTTTATTCATATTTATAGCAATCTGCATGATGCTGACCGCGATTTCAGAATTTGGACCCACCCAATGGGCTACCCTCGTTCTAGATAAAAGTGGGGCCGATCCACTATTGATTATGGCCCTTATTTTTGGTATTATGGCCGTTGGTCGTTACTTCGGAGGTGAGTTTGTGCATAAATTTGACCAGACTGGGGTACTTCTCGGTTCTGCGATACTCACTGCAGCCGGCATTTTCTTACTTAGTGCACTGACAGGGAGTATCGTATACCTAGGAGCCAGTGTTTTTGCACTTGGTGTGTGTTTTTTCTGGCCGAATATGATCGGTTTTGTTGCAGAAAAAATTCCAAAAAGTGGTGCACTAGGTATGTCCGTGGTAGGAGCCATTGGCATGTTTTTTACGGGCAACTTACAACCCATAATCGGAGGTTGGATAGACCGTGCACAAGAAAAGGCAGTGGCTATGGGCCTAACTGGGGATGAATTGGAACTGGTAGCTGGTCAAAATACGCTACAAAACTTGATTATTTTTCCAGCTTTACTAGTTATCCTTTTCATTATTCTTTTGCTATGGGTTAAAAAACTTAAAATCAAGAACACACCCCATGAAGAAGTGATGCCTGCAACTGAATATTAATGACATATGATTATTTATGAAAATAGGAATGAACATGTTGGTGTGGACCGCCCATGTCACACCTGAGCACTACAACATTGTAGATGCCCTAAAAGAAACGGGATATGATGGTATTGAACTGTTTTTAGGTGCTGGTGATTCAAAATTATATTCAGGGCATGGGAGGCATTTTGCTGATTTAAACCTTGGTGTTACTTGTGTGACCTGTTTAACCCCAGAGACCAATATAGCAAGTCCAAAAAAAGAATTTAGGGAAGCCGGACTGGACCAGTTAAAATGGGCTGTTGACATGTGTTCTGAACTTAATGCAGAAGTACTTTGCGGACCCTACCACTCTACCAATTCGCTTTTCACTGGCAAACCACCAACCAACGATGAGAAAAAATGGAGCACAGAGATGCTACAAAAAGTCGCGGAATATGCTTTGCCCTCTGGTTTAGTATTGACTCCAGAAGCTTTGAATAGGTTTGAATGCTATTTGTACAATACCATGGAAGACCTATCGTCCTTAGTGGAAAAGGTAGATGCATCAAATCTTGGTGCCATGTACGACACTCACCATGCCCATATTGAGGAAAAGAGTCAGTCAACTGCCATAAAATATATCGCACCTCATTTAAAACATGTACATATAAGTGAAAATGACCGGGGTACTCCTGGTAGCGGGCAAGTGCATTGGAACGAGGTATTTTCCTCCCTAAAGGAAATCAATTATGATGGTTGGTTAACGATTGAGGCCTTTAGTAGGCTTGATCCCGATTTTGCCAATGCCATTAATGTTTGG
>CAZHJO010000250.1:0-5093 GCA_964532755.1 uncultured Maribacter sp.
AAGGAAACGGTTGATACCTTGGGCAATCAAAAGAAGATGAACTATGCCCTACGGGCTGATATGACCAGGAACGAATTTGTTAGTGAAGTGACGGAAGGTCTATTGCCACCACCAAAATATTTCCCCCTAAACGTGAAAATGAATAAAGAAGGTTACGAGGATATCGGTGATGTCCTCGCGCGTGGGCATACCGCTTTATCGCCCGATGCATTTGAAACTGCCGCGAACGAAACCGGGGCTTTGGTATTGGATGTACGGCACCAGGACGAATTTGTCCAAGGCCATATTCCACGTTCAATTTTTATTGGACTGAACGGTGATTTTGCACCTTGGGTAGGGGCCTTGATAGCAGACGTAAAACAACCCATTTTATTGGTAGCGCCAATGGGTAAGGAAAAAGAAGCGGTAATTCGCCTGTCGCGTGTTGGTTTCGATGGTACCATTGGTTATCTTAAAGATGGATTTGAATCATGGAAAGAAGCCGGGAAGGATTATGATACGATTACTGCTGTTACAGCGGCTGAATTAAAGGAGAAAATCAATTTAAGGGAAATTCCCGTTTTTGATGTGCGTAAAGAAAGTGAGTACAAATCAGAACATGTAGTTGATGCTACAAATACGCCCTTGGATTTTCTAAACGATCATTTGGCTGAATTTCCCGAAGAACAAACTTTTCTTTTGCATTGTGCAGCTGGCTATCGTTCAGTAATTGCGGCTTCGATCTTAAAGAGCAGGGGAATACATAATTTGATAGATATCACGGAAGGCTTCAAGGCCATCAAGGCTTCGGGAATTGAGGTGACCAATTATGTATGCCCAACTACGTTATAATTATATAATGAATCTCAAAAAGATTGTGAAGTTACTGTTCGTATGCCTGGTCTGCATCGGGCTAATTACAACACTAGTACTGTTAATAGGGTATTTTCAAACTAAATAGCACATTATGAAAAAAAATATGGGAGGTATAGATAAGATTATTCGGGTTATTTTAGCTTTGGTAGCAGGTCTTTTGGTATATTTTGAGATTGTTGATGGTGTTTGGGCCTATGTTCTTTTAACCATTACCGGGGTTTTTATTATAACGAGTCTGGTTGGTTTTTGTCCACTTTACGGTGTTTTCGGAATAAATAGCTGCAAAGCAAATAAGAAGTGAGTCCTTTTATAATACGTCGAATATGTACATTCCTGACTTTTATCATATTTTCAAATTTTAAGGAACCATATTTTTACTTTTCGATTAAAACTTTATATAATGGCATACATATTACCATTGGTGAATTGGAGCAACGGAATTATCATGATCGCGGTTTTCGGAGCCGTGTGTGTAGCATTGGTTGCTGCCTTACTAATATTTATGAATAGCGGTAAAAAGGATAAAAGCTAACACCAAAAATTTTACGGCCATCTTATCAGGATTATGAATTTTAAGGCTATGAATATAGCTTATAGGATGCCATTGCCATTTCCTTTCTCAAATATCGTTGTTTTCCCCGCAGTTACTTTTTCAAGTTTGTATTGCTTAAATAGGTATATTTATTGGGTAAAAATCCTTGTAATGATCAAAACTTTTATTCAAAAGATTGGAGCTATGAACTTTGTAATGCTCCTAGTTGTTTTTTCTATTATCATAGTATCTGAAGTAATTTTTCTGAAAGGGAATAAATTGGATGCGATTTTTATAGCTTTTTGGGCACCTACCATTTTAGGTTTCATGAACTATTTAAAATATAGAGGGTAATGGAATTTATTTTAATCTACTCCATAGTCGTTTCTGTCATTTTCATGATATGGATTCTCTTTGTGATACGTATGTATAATAAATTGAATGAGTAACATGATTATTGTAAGGAATATGCTTTTACCTCACTTCGTAATTTGTGTGGATTTCTTGAAATAAAGGATTGAACGATCCGTTCAGTTTCCAAGGTGTTTTTTTGTGGGATCAAAAAAGTTTCCAAGTCCTCGAAGGTATTGATCTGCGTTTCATTATCGATAAATCCATATCCGACATACATACCACCCTTTATGAGAACGAAGGCGCTCTCGGTAAAACTTCTTCCCTTTTCTTGAATGATTAAATTTTCACTCTTTTCCTTCATATAAGAAATAGCGCCCAATACTTTTTTATTATATGCTTTTGGCGTCTCATCCCCGCTGCAGATGCCATCGCATTTCTTTATGCGATAATGTGAGCAAGTAGCCACATTTTCCTGTAGATGGCAGTATTTTGCACAAAGCGAAAACGTTTTGCAAACTTCCTCTAAGTACAAGCGGCAATCCGTTGTATTGTAAAAGATAGCAACAGGATTGGGCACCATTTTTATTTTATTGAATGCAAGATGTAATACGCCTTTCCGGTCCTCATAGGAAAAAATACCATAACGTTGTACATTCCTTTTTTGCGACCGATTATATTCCGGAAAATGATGTTTTATGGCCGTCGATTCCATTAATAATGCAACTAGATCACTTCCGGAAAGCTCATAATCTATATCAGCAGTTTCTTTGCACATCTGTATCTCTTTGGTCGCCTTGTCATAGAAATGGCTCAATACTCTTTTTTTAATGTTTATGGCCTTTCCAATATAGATTATTCTTCCCTTTGCATTTTTAAAATAGTAGATGCCAGCCGATGTGGGTAGGTCATTGTATACTTCCTTGGGCAACGCAGGGGGTAAAGTGGTTTCTTGGGAACGGGCATTTAAAAAGTTTTTAAAAACAGCTTCCGCCCCTTCGGTCCGCAATAACTTTTGAAATAATAAAGTGGTTGCCTGGGCGTCTCCTCGTGCTCTATGTCTATCTGTCAATGGTATGTTCAATGCTGAACATAGTTTGCCTAGACTATATGAATTGTAACCTGGAAACAATTTACGGGACAAACGCACGGTGCAGAGTTTCTTCCTTGTAAAATCGAGTCCAAGCGATTTAAACTCATTTTTAATGACATTGTAGTCAAATCCTACACTATGGGCCACAAAAATGGTATCCTTGGTCATTTCTAGGATTTGGTCGGCAATTTCATCCAATGTAGGGGCATTGCGAACCAAATCATTGTCAATTCCCGTTAAACCGGTAATAAAGTACGGTATCTCACATTCAGGATTGACCAGTGAAGTATATTCATCGACAACTTCATAGCCATCGTATTTAAAAATGGATATCTCGGTAATCTTGTTTCCCTTGATCCCGTTTCCAGTAGTTTCTATGTCAACAATCGTGTACAAATGAATGATTTTGGAATGCTTCGAATTTTAAAGTTATAGGAAAGTTTTTAAATACCTTAACTACCCCAAAGAGTTTTCGCCCTTTTTGTAAAAGAATAGCGAGTATTACTTATTTTTAAGTTTATTCTACTATGGGATTAAAAGATATTGTTTGTACAATGAAAAAACGATTTACTAAAATGGGGTTACTGCCCCTATTTATAGTGGGACTAGTCGGTTGTAAAGATCTGGAAAGGGAACCCGATAAGATGATCAAGGCACCGAACATCGTTTACATTTTGGCCGATGATTTGGGTTATGGCGATATAAGTGCCTTTAATGCCGAAGGTAAAATACACACGCCGAATATTGATGGATTGGCAAACGATGGGATGAAATTCACCGATGCCCATACCTCTTCGGCCGTATGTACGCCCACGCGTTATGGAATCTTAACCGGGCGCTACAATTGGCGTAGTTCAATAAAGAATGGGGTGCTAACGGGAAAATCAAAAGCCTTGATCCCCAATTCAAGAACTACGGTTGCCTCATTCTTAAAAAATAATGGATACAAAACCGGTTTTGTGGGCAAATGGCATTTAGGTTGGGATTGGGCGATTAAAGACTCGACTTTTAATGGCGGTGAAGGTTGGAATGCGACCGATTTTGAGAATCTCGACTTTACAAAGCCCGTAACAAACACCCCGAATGATCTGGGGTTTGATTATGCCTATGGGCATTCGGGCTCTTTGGATATGGCGCCTTACGTCTATGTAGAAAACGGAATGGCCACGGCCGTAGTCGACACCGTAACCGTCGATACGGGCAAATATACATGGTGGCGTGAAGGTCCTACCGCGGCAGATTTTGTCCATGATGACGTGACGCCAAACTTTTTTAGAAAATCGATGGCTTTTATTGGGGAACAGGCCAGCGAGCAGCCATTTTTTTTATACTTGGCATTGCCGTCACCACATACCCCAATACTGCCTACCAAAGAATGGCAGGGTAAAAGCGAGCTGAATCCGTATGCCGATTTTGTGGTAATGATCGACGATTATGTAGGGCAATTGGTCAAAGTTCTGGAACAAAAGGGATTGGCTGAAAATACGATGGTCATTTTTACGAGTGACAATGGTTGTTCTCCAGAGGCCGATTTTAAGATATTGGGTGATTTGGGTCATGATCCCAGCGCAGTTTATAGAGGACATAAAGCCGATATTTATGAAGGTGGCCATAGGGTGCCTTTTGTCGTGAAATGGCCATCAAGAATCGATTCAGGTGCTACCTCGGATAAAATAGTCTGTACCACAGATCTTTTGGCCACTATCGCCGATGTACTGGATGTTGAACTATCGGATAACGAAGGAGAGGACAGTATTTCAATGCTACCCATCTTAGAGAATTCCGATTCCAATGATTTTGAAAGAAAGGCAATCGTACATCATTCCATAAATGGCAGCTTTGCCTTGCGGAAAGATAATTGGAAAATGATTTTCTGTCCGGGTTCCGGTGGTTGGAGTGATCCAAAACCCAATGCCGATGGAATTGGGGAGTTGCCCAAATTTCAATTGTACAATCTACAGCATGACCCCTCAGAGCAAACAAATTTATTTGGACATCATCCAGAAATAGAAAAACATCTAAGTGCGCTAATGCTCGACTACATTGAAAATGGGCGAAGCACACCTGGTGGGAAACAGTCGAATGAACCCAATGGTTTTGGTAATAAGGAATGGAATCAATTAATCGCATTAAGGCAAAACATACAAGAAAATGAAAAACCCCATTAAGTTTTTATTGGTCCTACTATCACTTTGTTGCGTTCAACAAAGTTTCGCCAAAATTTGGCTTCCTTCGATTCTTTCAGACAATATGGTATTGCAA
>CAZHJO010000251.1:0-5093 GCA_964532755.1 uncultured Maribacter sp.
CATGTTTCTTTAAGTCGAACCATGCCTGCTTTAAATCGTCTTCCGCAAACTCAACAGCCTTTCTAATGGCCGAATCGCCCCCAGCGATCAACCCAATTACACGCTCATGTGGCATTCCAAAAGTTGGTGGAATTTCAGATGCATCCAAAATACCCAGTCTGCCACTGGTTCCCGCTCCTATATAAAACAATCTACCTCCTTTATTAAAACGCTCTGTCAATGCGTTAACTAACTTTGCTATTTGTGGAATTACCAAAGCAACTGCGTCTGCAACCATCTTATCCTCCTTGTTCATATTTAACAACAGGGCAGTAGTATCCATTTGCTCCAAATGATCGTATTTTGATGGAGTTTCCGTAATCTTCTTATAATCCATAGTTTTAAAAAATGTGAACGTCGTGATTGCTAAAAAGTCTCAATTGGTCATCATTCCAATCCAATTCAGTGACCATAGTATCTATGGCATTGATATCACATATTTTGTAACGGTGTTGTGAATTCAATTTCTCCGATATACACAAAAGTACCGCTTTTTTGGAAGCCTTTATGACCGCTTTTTTTACTTGAACAATATCCCAATCAAAATCTGTTAGCCCATATGATTCATCAACGTATCCCGTACCGATAAAGCTATAATCAACCTTGATTTCCGACAACATATTCGTTGCGCTGGCACCGACGGTTATTTGTGCTTCCTTGGATATATGGCCACCGACGAAAATGACCTCAACATTAGGCTTATTGTTCAATTCCATAGCTACCGGAAGACTTAATGTAAAGCATGTCAATTGAATGTCCAAAGGAATAATTCTAGCGAATTCCATACAGGTTGTTCCCCCATCAATAAAAATAACCGCACCATTTTTAAGTAATGAGGCGGCTTTTTCAGCGATTATTATTTTTTGCGATAAGGCATATATATTGTTGTTTCTTGCACTATTGGTCGTATACCCCAATGAAATTGCACCACCATGCACCTTGCGTAGCTTGCTTTCCTGATCCAATTCCTTAACATCACGTCGCACCGTGTCTATGGAAACATCCAATCTTTCCGCAATATCAGTCAGCAAAACCCTATTATGCAACTCAACCTGTGTAAGTATGGTCTGTTGGCGTTCTTCCTTTAACATATTTTAATATGATTATTTGAAACAAAGATAGCAAAAGATTTTTATTTGCTGTTTTTTACAGTTATTAACATCTATTTTACACAAAAATAAAAAAATATTGCATAAAACGGCATAATATATTGCATAAAACGGCATATTTTCAAATAATTCCTTACCTTTGCAATTAATTTAGGCGATAAACGAAGAACATCAATTTATGAAAACAATTCTAGAAAAAACTGGTACGGACATAGGCTACAAACCTGTTGGTCAATTTGAAGAAACTCGCTTTGAAAAAATACATAACGTAATTTTCAAGGATTCGAACAAGGCTTCGATACGGGTTGCAGAAGAAATTGCCGATTTAATTCGGGAAAAACAATCCTTGAACGAAACATGCGTTTTGGGTCTCGCAACCGGTTCGTCACCAATACGGGTTTATGAGGAGTTGGTAAGAATGCACAAAGAGGAGGGATTGAGTTTTTCAAATGTGGTTACCTTCAATTTAGACGAATATATGCCGATGGACAAGGCCAATATGCAGAGTTATTATTACTTCATGCATGCGCATTTATTCAACCATGTAGATGTTCCTGCCGAAAATATAAACATTCCAGATGGCAAGATTTCGTCAGAGGCGGTTGTTGAATACTGCTTGGCCTATGAAAAAAAGATAAAAGATCTTGGAGGAATTGATTTTCAATTATTGGGGATTGGTCGAACGGGTCACATAGGATTTAACGAACCAGGTTCCCATTACAATTCTGGGACAAGGGTTATTACACTGGACCACATTACAAGGGTTGATGCAGCTCCTGCATTTTTGGGAATTGACAATGTTCCTCGAAAGGCAATTACCATGGGTATCGCAACTGTAAGGAATGCAAAAAGAATCGTACTTCTGGGATGGGGTCATAACAAAGCACAGATAATCAAGGACACCGTTGAAGGTGATATATCATCACAAGTACCTGCAACCTACCTACAGGAACATGGCAATGTGACATTTGTTCTTGACGTTGGTGCCGGAAGCGAATTGACCAGAAATAAAACCCCCTGGTTGGTTGGAAGCTGTGAATGGACGGACGAACTTACCTCAAAGGCCATTGTTTGGCTTTGTGGCAAGACAGGCAAATCAATATTAAGTCTAACCGATAAGGACTACAATGACAACGGAATGTCAGATTTATTGTCCTTGGAAGATTCTTATGACCTGAACATTAAGATGTTCAACAAGTTGCAACACACTATTACTGGATGGCCGGGTGGTAAACCAAATGCTGATGATACCAGTAGACCGGAACGCGCTGAACCAGCCAAAAAACGAGTGATTATTTTTAGCCCACATCCCGATGATGATGTAATATCAATGGGTGGGACTTTTGATCGTTTGGTTGAGCAAGGACACGAAGTGCATGTAGCCTACCAAACTTCAGGGAATATCGCAGTCTCAGATAGGGAAGCATTAAAGTTTGCTGAAATTTCCAATACAATTATACCCTCTAAAGATTCACAAAAGATAATTGATTCCATTCTCAGCAAGGAGGAAAACACTTACGATGCTATTGAGGTAAGAAAATTAAAAGGTGCGATTCGCAGAGGGGAGTCTTTTGCTGCAACCAGATACGTAGGTCTTGAAGATTCGAACGTACATTTCTTGGATATGCCATTTTATGAAACAGGGACCATCAAGAAAAAGAATTTATCCGATGAGGATATTGAAATTGTCATTAAATTAATACAGGAAATTAAACCCCATCAAATCTATGCGGCAGGTGATTTAGCGGATCCGCATGGTACACACAAGGTTTGCTTGGATGCGATTTTCGAAGCAATGAAAAGGCTTAAGTCAGAATCATTTATGAAGGATTGCTGGTTATGGTTATATAGAGGGGCTTGGCACGAATGGGACATTAATGATATTGAAATGGCAGTGCCTATGAGTCCAAGTCAGGTATTGAAAAAACGATATGCTATTTTCTGCCACCAATCACAGAAAGATGGAGTAATGTTCCAAGGTGATGATGCGAGGGAATTCTGGATGCGCGTTGAGGAAAGAAATAGAGATACAGCGGAACGTTATAATGCCCTCGGTCTTGCCGATTATGCTGCAATGGAAGCATTTGTTCGATATAAATTTGATTAAACTAAAAGTTTAGTGATTAAAGGCCTATTTTAGTGGAAATAGGCCTTTTACCAATATGACTAAAAAAACCAACCTTCTACTACTGGTATTGAGTTTTGCATCTTGCAGCGTATTTAAACCAATACCCCATCCAAAAACAGAATTTAGAGGCGTTTGGATAGCCACGGTAGTAAATATCGATTGGCCAAAGAATGGTATTGATCCCATTACAAAGCAAAAAAAAGACTTCCTTGAAATTCTTGATTTCTACGATAGCTTAAATTTTAATGCCGTAATCGTTCAAATACGAACTGCCGGTGACGCTTTCTATAAATCAAATTACGCTCCTTGGTCACGTTTCCTAACTGGTAAGGAAGGTTCCTCACCAATAGGGCAATATGATATTTTAGAATGGATGATAAATGAGAGCCACAATCGTGGCTTTGAGTTTCATGCTTGGT
Source organism: uncultured Maribacter sp. (assembly GCA_964532755.1). Lineage (GTDB taxonomy): Bacteria > Bacteroidota > Bacteroidia > Flavobacteriales > Flavobacteriaceae > Maribacter_A. Next base: position 3,696 of record CAZHJO010000251.1, read on the forward strand.
TAAATCCCTATAGATCAACATCCAATTTAAATACTGATATACTAAGCCCTATACATGATTATAATCTTCATCCTGAATGGATGCTCAAATATGGCAAAAAATATTACTATAATCCAGGTCTTCCTGAAGTGCGAAAACGCTTGGTAGCTATTATGGATGAAGTTGTAACCCGATATGATATTGATGCCATTCATTTTGATGATTACTTTTACCCTTATAAGATCAAGGATGAAGTATTCCAAGATTCGCTTTCGTATAGGTACCATTCCCTTCCTAATCAATCGTTGGATGATTGGAGACGCAGCAACGTTGATTCCCTGGTCATGAACATCCACAAAACGATCAAACTCAGAAAACCATGGGTTCAGTTCGGTATTAGTCCGTTTGGGGTATGGAAGAATAGTTCAACCGATCCAAAAGGTTCTGATACCAAAGCAGGACAAACCACTTTTGAGGATCTATATGCCGACCCGCTTACTTGGATGGCAAATGGGTGGATTGATTACCTGACCCCACAGGTGTACTGGAGCATGGATCTTCATGTTGCCCCACATTCCAAAATAGTCGATTGGTGGTCCAAGAATACTAGCAATGCCAACCTTTATATTGGTAATGGTGCCTATAAGATACGCAATAACAGTGATCAAGCTTGGGAGAATAAAAAGGAACTACCCAATCAACTAAAATTGGCTCGTAATACAAAACCAATTAAAGGCAATGTATTCTTTAGTGCGAAGAGCCTCATGAATAACAATCCTGATGTTGTTGAATACATCAAGAAAAAGTATTACAAAACCAAAGCTCTCCCCCCTATTTCACCGCATGCCCCCGTTCGGAACAAAGAATCAGCCAAACTCAATTCAATAAAAAAAGAAAGAGACTTTATTCATTTGTATTTCAATGACTTAGATGAAAATAGATATGCGTTGGTTTATGCTTCAAACGGGAAGAAAAAACCTGATTATCCAATGAAAAAATTAATCTCAAAATTACCGATCAAAGACAATCAAGTTAAACTACCCACTAATATTATCGAAAATAAGAAACAAATAGCACTGACATTTATAAACAAATTTGGCCAGGAATGTGCCCCAGTTTTAATTCATTTAAACCAATAAAATGATACAAAAAAATAAAGGGGCATGGATTTGGATTCCCGTACTCTATTTTACACAAGGTCTGCCGTTTGTTATGGTGGTAACCGTTTCTGTTATCATGTATAAAAAATTAGGGATAAGTAATGCCGATATAGGCCTTTATACGAGTTGGTTGTATTTGCCGTGGGTAATAAAACCACTCTGGAGCCCTTATATAGATATGTTCAGTACAAAAAGAAATTGGCTCCTGACCATGCAACTACTTGCTTCGATCGCTCTTTTGGGAATAGGACTTACCTTG
>CAZHJO010000252.1:0-5050 GCA_964532755.1 uncultured Maribacter sp.
TTTTCACCTGTCTATTTACATCTTTTCCTTCGGACCGCCACGTACGCTCAACACTAATTGAACCGGCATAGGCAAAAATCTTGGTCAGAAGGCTTTTCTTCATCGTTTCGGCTGCTGCTACATAATAGACATTCAATTTTGGCCTCCAAAGATAACCCACATTCTTAATGGAATCATCCCGGCCGCTAAGACTCGCATTGAAAACATGGAACATAGCCACTACATCTGCAAAATAAGTCTGGTGGTTACTAACAAACAGGACATTGTTTTCAGGTAGGTTTCGAATGACATCAGAACCCTCTATTTCTAATGTATTGAAACCTTTGTAACGCTGGTGGGTAATAGCACCCATAATACGAATGAGCCACTTTTTTAGAAAAAGTATATGACCAAAAGGATTCTCCTTGAATATACCCATAAAGGCAAATCTACAAAATAAGCCTTATAAAACCTGTTTCAGGAGCTCTTTGATTTCGCTTAGCATCATTGCCGTAGCGCCCCAAACCGTGTAACCATTTAATATAAAGGCCGGTACATCTATGTTCTCAGCATAGGAGGTAGTTAATTTTTGGGTAAAAATCTTTGCATCATCCATAAAATCGACCAAAGATACCTCAACGAGGGACTCCACCTCAGACTCTTGGAGCACAAATGGCCTCGGGTCATCATATAAGCCAATGAAAGGCTGAACCTCAAAATTACTGGGCGGAATATAAACCTCGCTCAATGATTTTAGTATGGAAACCTTCTGTGGTGGTACGCCCACTTCTTCATGGGTTTCACGCAACGCAGTATGCAGTATATCAAGATCTTCAGCTTCGGATTTTCCTCCTGGAAAACCAATCTGATTGGAATGAACTCCTTGGTATCTCTTTCGTAATATCAAAAGTAAATTTGTAGCTCGATTTTCATTCGGATAGAAAAGAGCAAGTACCCCGGCTTTCTTAGGCTTCTTTTTTTTGATATGTCCGGCCTCAAGCTCCTTAATTCGAATTAGAGGTGCCATTTTATAGTGGGAAGCTGTTCCAGGTAAGGGCAGATTTTTTATTTTTGAACTCCGTATGGTAAAATCATCAAAATTCATGGCTTCTAAAAGAATCATTTTCACAACAATATTACCACTATTATTTTTAGCCGCCTGCAAAGGGGAACCTAAACAATTAGATACAACTAAACAAAACGCCGAGATACAAAAAGATACCCTACAAGAGCAGACGCCAGAAGTCCAGGAAGAGGAGGAACCCTTTTTATTGTCCGAGGAGAATGCTATAGATTTCTTCTTTAATTATAGCAAAACCTTGAAAGATGATACCGTTAAAATAACAACAAGTTTGGGGAGCTTCACAGTTCAGTTATATGATAATGTCCCTTATCATAAGGCAAATTTTATCTACCTGACATCAAAGGGCTATTTTGACAATACCCAATTTCATAGGGTAGTCAAGAATTTCATTATCCAAGGGGGAAATTCGGATGACAAGGCCACTGCTGACAAACGCAGGGCCATTGGTAGATATTTATTACCCCCTGATGCCAAAAAAGGGTACAAACATCATCGTGGCACCATTTCAATGCCTAGTAGTGAGGTGAACAATCCGCATATGTTGGCTTCGCCCTATGAATTTTTCATTGTCGTTACCAAACCTGGATCCTATCACCTGGACGGTGAGTACACCCCCTTCGGGAAAGTCATTGAAGGCATGGACGTGGTTGACAAAATTAATACGCAGCCCGTGGGTAAAGGTGACTGGCCATCGATTAATATTTATATTCTCAAGGCCGAAATTGTGAAATAGTGGTTCCAGGTCAGAAGATAGAAGTTGCATACTGGCAACAAAATTAAACTGGTAATTGATTCATTACCTTTCTTGAGACCTATAAATATTGGGTAAGGCAATATGAAACTTTACGGCTAGTATTCTTACCAAAATGATAATCAGTATTGCGGCGATATAGGCATGTGTATCATCAATAGGTAGTTGTATTAAAAGAAAATAGGACAAGCCTCCTAGAATGCATGCCGTAGCGTAAATTTCCTTATGGAATATCACAGGAATTTCATTACACAGTATGTCGCGTATCACACCTCCGAAAGAAGCTGTAATAGTTCCCAAAATAATGCACATAACCGGCATTAGATCCGCAGTAAGTCCTTTCTCAATTCCAACCATGGTGAATAACCCAATGCCAATGGTATCGAACAGGAATAAGGTCTTTCGCAGATATTTAAGTTGGTTCACGAACAAGATCGCAAAAATCACTGCGCCTAGTATCGTGAATATATAAACCGATTGGCGCATCCAGACCACTGGGGTATTTCCTATAAGCATATCGCGCAATGTCCCCCCACCCACAGCTGTCACGAATGCAATAATAAGTACCCCGAACATATCAAGTTTCTTTTCCATAGCAACCAATACGCCAGAAATGGCAAAGGCAATGGTTCCTAAAATATCTATGGTTAAATAAAACATTTCTTACAGTTGTTGGGTATAATAATTATAGTCCTTGATTATCCTGTCAACGAATTCAAGGGGTTTTGCATCTGTAGTAATCTGTGTAACTTCTTTAATTCTGTTGCCCAAAGAAACGATGATCTGATGATCTCCGTTACGCCTTGCCTGATCATAAAGTTCTTTTATAGTTTGCATTTCACGATCTTCAAAGACAGTTACCTGGGCATATTTAGGCACATAATCCTTCGGCAATTCCCTTAGCAAGGTATCCTTTAAGCTCACTTTTTTCTTTTCACTGATTACTGTAGTGCCTGCCGCAATATCGCCAATACGTTGTCCATTTCCCCGAATCAAAATCGTTAGAACGGCTAATCCGCCTGAAGTAAGTACCACATCAATAATTCGCAAGATCCAACGAATAAAATAGCTCGAAAAACCTGGTTTGGAACCATCCAACTTAACAACACGTATATGCATCAATCCCTTGCCTATGGTTTTGCCGTCCATAAAAGATTCCAAGAGCACGTAATACAAAAAGGCAGGTAATCCCAAAATGAGATAAAGGGCCCACATATCGGCAAAATCCAAGTCCATCGCAATCAGCATCCATAGTATCAAAATGGTATAGGTGCCAATTATGAAACTGTCGATAAGGTAAGCAAGCATACGGTCTCCAAGATGTGCCGTATTTTGGCTAATGCTGATATTTTGGGCGGTTTCTATTTGAAATTGTTCCATATTTTAGTTTCTTTGGGTATAAACCCAGTAATTAATGCGTGAGGCCGCCTTTGTAAAGCAAAATAAAGACAAATGGGTAACTTTTGAAAACGCACTGTCAAACAAAACGAAGATAGAACCCGATGTATTGTCTGACCTTTACATTGAAATTACGGATCACCTAAGTTATGCCAAGACTTTTTATGCAGGCAGTAATACGGAATACTACCTAAACTCGATTGCATCCCAAGCCCATCAAAAAATCTACAAAACCAAGAAGGAGCCCAAAAACCGTATTGTAGCGTTTTGGAAAACCGAGTTCCCAATCCTATTCTTTCATCACCAAAGAGAACTATTGATTGCGTTTCTGGTGTTTTCTTTCTTTGTTCTGGTCGGGGCCTTCTCAGCGGCCAATGAAGGTGATTTTGTCCGTTCAATTCTTGGGGATGGCTATGTTAACATGACTTTGGATAATATTGAAAAAGGTGACCCGATGGCTGTTTATAAAGAGATGGGTGAATTTAATATGTTCCTAGGGATTACCATTAACAATGTTCGCGTCGCTATGATGGCATTTGGCTACGGCATCATGCTTGGAATCGGGACATTGTGGATCATGATGCAAAACGGGATCATGCTCGGAAGCTTTCAATATTTTTTTTACGAGAAAGGGCTGCTCTGGGAATCCGCACGTACCATTTGGATTCATGGGACCTTAGAGATTTCGGTCATCATCATTGCTGGTTGTGCTGGTTTGGTCTTGGCCAACGGCATGCTTTTTCCAGGCACCTATACCCGATTGGAATCCTTTAAAAGAGGGGTAAAAAACGGACTCAAGATAATGCTGAGTACGGTACCCTTTTTTATTGTTGCAGGATTCCTCGAAGGTTTCGTGACCAGGCATACTGAAATGCCGGACGGGTTGGCCCTATTAATTATTACCGCTTCAATCGCACTAATTCTCTTTTATTACGTTATATACCCATATCAATTACATTCAAAAGCCAATAAACATGGATAGATTCATTGAATTTAAAAAGCAACGTGAATTAGGGGAAATACTTTCAGATACCTTTGCCTTTCTACGTATACAGTTCAAACCTTTTGTAACGACTTATTTTAAGATTGTAGGGCCTTATTTGGTAGTGATGTTGATCTCTATGGGTTTTTACTTGAGTGCATTCAGTTCAATTCTAGATTTTAATACCGAAAGTTCCAATGAGATATTTAGCGGCGTTACCATGTTCTTCGGAATTCTGGTGTTCATCATAGCATTGATCATGGTATACGCCACCTCACAATCTACAGTATTACACTATATAAAATCCTATACAAAATACAAGGGGGCAATAGATTTTCACGAAATAAAAAAAGAGGTATATAGCTCTTTGTGGAGCTTTATTGGTTTGGGAATCATTGTGGTTCTTTCTGTGTTTGTCGGATTTATGTTCTGCTTTTTACCGGGTATTTATTTGGCAGTCCCACTTTCATTATCCTTTAGTATCATGGTTTTCATGAACAAAGGTGTTGGTGAATCTTATAGCTATGGTTTTACCCTTGTCAAAGATGAGTGGTGGATAACGTTTGCGACACTTTTTGTCGTTGGTATTATCGTCGCAATAGCTGGCTATGCCTTTAGTCTACCTGCCGTGATTTACCAATATGCGAAAATGGGGATTTTCTCGGGTGAAATGGATGCTACCAATATGATGGATAGCTTCATAGATCCAATATATATGGTTTTGAATATGATAGGTACTTTGGCGCAGGTTTTACTGAATCTGATAACTATAATCGCAGGGGCCTTTATCTATTTTAACCTCAATGAGAAGAAAAATTTTACGGGTACTTTTGAACGCATACAAAACCTAGGTAAA
>CAZHJO010000253.1:0-5049 GCA_964532755.1 uncultured Maribacter sp.
ACATAAAGATATTGATGATAAGCAATAATTCGGACTTTGATGTCATTAAAAAGGCCTTCAGAAATGGCGCTAACGGTTATCTCACTAAACCAATAAATAAAAAGCGTCTACATCGCGCACTGAACTCCATTAAATTTGAAGGTGCAGCTATGAGCCGGGATATAGTGCAAAAGGTAATCTCTAATTTTCAGGTTAAATCATATAATTTCTTTTCTGAAAGGGAAAATCAAATTATTGACTATCTGTGTAAGGGAGCCACCTATAAGATTATTGCGGATAAACTATTTGTTACGACAAGTACTATAAATTTTCACATTCAGAATATTTATTTAAAACTAAATGTGAATTCAAAGTCTGAAGCTTTGATGAAATTACAGGAAATGGAATGATGACCATTGGGAAAGTCAAGTATCAATTTATTTCTGACGATGTGGTTGTGCCCCACTACCTTTAAATTGATAATACTATAAGTATTGCAGCTTGCTTTTCCGTACTTATGTTATGGGAGTTAATTTTTTATTTTTTGTGATTAAGCGAAAAACCTCTGTGAAAACAGAGGTTTTTTATTTAGTTGAGAGTTTTTATGATCTCTCAATTTTCGGGGGTTTATTTTTCGTCTGCTTCCGGTAGGTTTATTCCCTTGCGCAGAAAAGTAAAGCCCATGAGTACAAGCCAAAGAGCTTTGACGTGGAACAAAGGTTTGTAAATTTCAAAGTTATCGGGTATGCCCATAATTATGGCCATAGCAGCAAGACCCATTACGATTGTCAACCAACCTAGACCTTTGTTTACCAGGTTCCATTTAACAAACGCAGCGCCCAAAATTACAAATCCAACACCTGAAAACACACGGCCAAACCTGACGAAACAGGTTACATAATGATTGGTATAGCTTAGCCCATCCATTATCCGTTGAACTTCTTCCGGTGATTTTCCAGCTGTATTTCCCACGCCCCATGCGCCAAATGTGTAATAAAATGCAGCTGCAATAGCCAAAGTGAAAGTGCCTACTATAATCATGCCCGCACCGGGATAAATAAGCGCACGATAGGGCTTCTTTGTGGCAATTGATGTCAATGCGAACATGGCGATTCCCATGATTACCCATCCAAAAATATGAATACGATACATCCAGATCCAAGTCCACAAATGTTCATTTACAGCACTAAAATCGGAGGCGACAAGATACTCCCCAAGATGATGAGGTGAAAAAAACCACCCACCCCAGAGCAATATGGCGGAGACCATAAAAGCCCATCCAATGACATTAGTTTCAAAATCTCTTTTCATAATTTATCTATTTGTTGGGTTTAATATTAAGTGAATCGTATTTCTTTTTTTGTAACATTTGTTACAAAACCTGAATTCAGGCTCTACATTTCTCACTTTTTGGTCATAAATAGCATGGGTTATTGAATAATTTAAGCCTTGATCAAATGTTTTGTTTAAATTAGAATAGCTTTGTTTATCAATTATTTTTGATTTTTAGTACCATTAGCATTTATTTTTGCAAAACCTTAGTAGATTAAAAACAAATTGTAATATGGGCATTTCCTTATCGACGAATAAAACCACCGCGGTTAATCTGGAAACGTATTTTCGACAGTTTAGAAGCAATATTGTAGGAGTTGACCAAACGTTTAATTCCCCTTACGGGTTGCAAAACATCATTTATGCCGATTGGACGGCAAGCGGGAGGCTATACAGACCCATTGAGGAAAGGTTATTGCATGGGATTGGCCCAATGGTTGCCAATACACATACAGAGACATCCTTTACTGGATCGGTAATGACCATGGCTTATCATAAGGCACGAAAAAAAATTAAACAACATGTGCATGCCAATGAGGATGATGTGTTAATTACAGTAGGTACCGGAATGACGGGTGCGGTGAACAAATTCCAGCGGATTTTGGGACTTAAAGTGTCCGAAAACCTAAAAGAGCACACAAATATACCAGATACCTTAAGACCCATTGTTTTTGTAACCCATATGGAACATCATTCCAATCAAACCTCATGGTTAGAAACAATCGCCAAGGTTGAGGTTATTCCTTGTGACGAAGTTGGATTGATATGTTTTAAGAGTTTTGGGAAATTATTGAATAAGTATCGAAGCAATCCTATTAAAATCGCCTCGATCACCGCATGTTCCAATGTGACCGGAATAAAAACGGATTACCATAGAATTGCAAAAATGATCCACCAGAATAACGGACTCTGTTTCGTTGATTTCGCCTGCTCCGCACCCTATGTGGATATTGATATGCATCCTGAAAGCAAAGAGGAATACTTAGATGCAATTTTCTTCTCTCCCCATAAGTTTTTAGGTGGCCCCGGTGCATGTGGCGTATTGATATTCAATAAAAAATTGTACAAGAATTTGGTTCCCGATAATCCCGGTGGCGGTACGGTAACGTATACCAACCCATGGGGAGATCATGATTATATTGATGATATTGAAACACGCGAAGATGGTGGTACCCCTGGATTTTTACAGGCGATTAGAACGGCCTTTGCCATTCAACTGAAAGAAGAAATGGGAGTCAAGCATATTTATGATAGGGAAAGTGAAATGAATAAAATAGTATTTGAAAGCCTAACCCAAATTGATAATCTGCAAATTCTGGCCGGAGAACATCAAGATAGATTGGGAATATTCTCTTTTTATATTGATGATGCCCATTATAATCTTGTAGTAAAACTATTGAATGACAGATTTGGTATCCAAACTAGGGGAGGGTGCTCCTGTGCTGGTACCTACGGACACTTTTTGCTTCATGTGAATGAGTTGAGTTCAAAGGCAATAGAACAGAAAATTCTAGAGGGTTGTTTAATGGAAAGACCAGGATGGGTACGAATGTCCATTCATCCAACAATGACAAATGCTGAGATTGAAACAATCTGCGATGCCATAAAACAAGTTGCTCAAAATCATAAGGAATGGGGACAGGATTATACCCAAAACTTGGCCAAAAGCGAATTTGAGCATATTGATGGAAATTTATATGAACAGCAATTGGTCAACAATTGGTTTAATGATTGACGCTAACTCCCTTAATCCAGGCTTAATGGTGTAATTGTAAAACTATAGGAGTATGAACCGGGCTTAATAGTATATGCGTCATGCACTAAACGTCCCCAAGAGGTATCCCCACCGACCCCCATTTGTTGTACATCTATATTCCATTGTATGGTTTCGCCAATTTTTATTTCAGCACCATGCTTTTTGGTTACGGGCACCAAACCTGAAGCTGATTTGGCAGCCTCTTCACTATTAAAATCTATTTCTCGCATGGTAAAGGGCCAAACACTAGCATTAAAAAGCTGATTCGATGTTGCCTTAAGTGCCATTGAATTGGATGAAATTTCCATCCAGCGAACATTTGTTTTGTTGCCAGTTTCCTGGGGCCTTGGATATCGATGGAATTGATCGTTGATCTTACCGGTATACAAACCCGTTTTTACGCCAGTTTTTCTGTCCCAGTAACTTTCCTCGGGTCCATTGCCATACCAGGATACCTTAGCGTAATCATTGGCCAAAGTAAGGTACATGCCTAATCGAGGTATATTGGGTAAATCCTCTTTCATTGGCTGAAAACCATAATCAACGGTTAGCTGTCCGCTGCTGTCAAGGGAATACCAAACCGACACTTTGGCTTCATTACCTGGGATATCATAGCTAACCTTATACTTGACCTTATCCCCAGCTCTCACTGGTTCGCTTATCAGAGTCGCTCGGTAGTTGTATGTGGCATTTTGCCATAATTGGGCCCATTTATCCATGCCATTTCCCAGATCATTATCTGTAGGAGGTCGCCAAAAGTTAGGTCTAATGGGTTGTGTTGTAAGCAGATTGCCTTCATGTGACCATGATACAATTTCCCCCGTCTCAACACTAATTTTTAAGTTTAAGGTATTGTTCATTATTTCAATTTCCGAAGCTGTCGATTTAATTTTAAGAGGTTCAAGATCCAGAATTGGCTTCTCGATTTGCGGAATGGCTTTGTTCAGGATAAATTGGTCCCAGGCTACTTCATGATTCTTGGGAATCATGGCAGTAGCTTCTTTTTGAAATAGACCCACCTCAAGAATATATTCGTCGTTTGCATCAAAAACGGTGGGTATTTTGTCAAAATGGATAACTTGTGATTGCCTTGGTAGTACACTCAAACTAACATCTGTTTGCTGCATTATTTCTTTACCATTCTTCAATATTTTGACTCTTATTTCCTTGTCCGATAGATCCGTGAAGAAATTTTTGTTCTCAATAATAACAACACCATCTACGGTATACCTAAACTGTACCGGCTCATATACTTTTTTCACTTCTGAAAGGTGTGGATGCGGATTTCGATAAGGATCTACCAACCCATTGTTCATAAAATTTCCATCAGTTGGCAAATCTGGATGAAAATCTGGCCCGTACGCCAAATATGTTATGCCATCCTCATTTATATATTCCAAGCTTTGATCAACCCAATCCCAAATAAACCCGCCTTGTAGGTTTGGATATTTTTCGATGATATCCCAGTAATCCTGTAGATTGCCAACCGAATTTCCCATAGCATGGGCATATTCGATCATTATTGAAGGTTTATCGGAATCTGATTTTCCATGATCAATCAAATATTCGGGCTTTGGGTACATTGGACAATAGAGGTCGGTATAATCTTCTTTACCCGCAGGCTCGTATTGCACAATTCTATTATCATCAGCTCTCTTTAACCATTGATATGTAGATTTGAATATTTCACCCTCTCCAGCTTCATTGCCCAGTGACCATGAATAGATACTGGGGTGATTCCGGTCCCTATAATACATGCGCTGCGTTCTGGATAAATGGGCTTTGTACCACGAAATTTCATTACCAATCTGGGTTTTTTCATCAATGGCCAGTGGATGGCTCTCAATATTGGCTTCATCAACCACATATAGTCCAAACATATCGCAGAGTTCTAACCAATAGGGATCGTTTGGGTAGTGTGAACTTCGAACCGCATTGATATTGTTCTGTTTGATTAGCTTAATATCATTTTCCATGGATTC
>CAZHJO010000254.1:0-4987 GCA_964532755.1 uncultured Maribacter sp.
TCCAACTTTGTATCGAGTTCCCAAGCATTTAAGGCATCGATCTGATCTTGCAACGCAGCCTGGCGATCCATAAGCTTCTGCATTTTATCCGCATCCTCGTAAACTTCAGGCAGGCTGAACATATCGTTGATCTTGTTGTACTCATCGAGAATCGCAACGGTTTCTGCAGCTCCTTCCTTCACGACTTCCAAAACCGTTTTATCTTCGTCAAGTTTAGGTTCCTGCTCTAAATAACCCACATTATAACCCGGGGAAAAAACAACATCGCCTTGGTAATTCTTGTCCTCACCTGCAATAATTCGTAATAAAGTGGATTTACCTGATCCATTAAGGCCTAAAATTCCGATTTTAGCACCATAAAAAAAGCTTAGATAAATGTTCTTTAGAACGGGTGTGTTCGCATTCTTATAGGTCTTAGTGACCCCGGACATCGAGAAAATGACCTTCTTATCGTCAGACATTATATATTGATTATTAGATTATAGGATACTCTCGGTAGTTAGACCCTACCTTTGAGCGCATTGAAAACCCAAGCAATGGCAAAAAAACCGATACCTACAGAGGCAAACCCCCATCCTGCAACTTCGTCATATCTAAAAGCGCCAAGGGCAATTAAACCAAGTCCTACTATTATCATGATAAAAGTGGCCCAGGCCAATACCGTATTCTTATTCATTCCCATTTTTCTTTGGTTTGGTTTTTGGTAATTTCAAATATCGGGATTTTTAGGGGAAATCCTTGTAAAGGCCTTGAACTTTATTGTTCAAAAGGAAAGGTTATTCCATTTTGAAGACGAATGGTTTCCAATAGTCCGGCAAGATCTAAACTGTTTTGGTGTGTCCATAAATCATTTTCCAACATGCCTTCTTGCAGGCTAACATTTACGGCTTCAATTTCATAGGTATAACCATTACCAACGGTCGGCATATCAACCTCCTGTAGTTGTCCTTCCTTCCTAAGGGAATATCCCTTCGCCGAATGCCATTGGGGATAAATAAAAATAGAACCTTTGCTTCCTGAAATCTCGGCTTCCATTTTTGATTTTGAAGTTAGTCCACTATAAAGTACCGCCTTGGCATTAGGATAATCAAAAATCATGGACGTTTGTATCTCGACACCCGTTTTATAGAATTTTGAGGAGGATTGTATTTTCTCTGGTTTCCCAAGTAATAAATAAGATAGGAAAATAGGGTATATACCAATATCCAATAATGAGCCACCGCCCAGATTTGGGTTCAAAACCCGACCTTCCTCCGGGCGATCTAAAGCATAAAATGCAAAATCGGCGTGCAAATAACCCACATCACCTATTTCGCCATTATCAACCATATCTTTTACCTTTTTGATGGTGGGATTGAACCTTGACCAAAGGGCTTCCATTAAAAAAACCTTTTTATTCTTTGCCACGGATATCATCTCCTCAACATCTGCACGATTCATTCCCAGAGGTTTCTCACAAAGCACGTTTTTACCATGCTTCATTGCTTTAATACTCCATTCCTTATGGGATGTATGGGGTGTCGCAATATAAATGACATCTACATCTTGGCAATGGAACAAATCGTCATAATTGCCATAAACATGTTTTGAACTGTATTGTTCACCAAATTCCTGGGCCTTGTCAACGTTCCTTGAAGCTACTGCCGTTATTTCGGCATTTTCAACAAGGTTAAGGTCATTTGCAAACTTATGCGCAATCCCACCTAAACCAAGAATGCCCCATCTAATTTTTTCTGCCATATCCATTTTAAATTATTCCTAAAAGTAATCAAATATACTGCTTATCTTTAGCCATGATTTAAGAAACTAGAAAGTATATGGACATCAAGTTCAATAAAAACGAAGACCAGAATAAACTACAACTATCACAGCTAAAAAAGAGGCTTGCCCAAGTTAAATTGGGAGGTGGTAAATCACGTATTAAAAAACAACATGACCAAGGCAAAATGACCGCAAGGGAGCGAATTGCCTATTTGCTCGATTCTGATGAAAAAAGTATTGAAATTGGTGCACTGGTCGGTGAGGGAATGTATGAAGAACATGGTGGGTGCCCGTCTGGTGGTGTAGTGATAAAAATGGGGCATGTAATGGGCAAGCAGTGTATTGTTGTTGCAAATGATGCCACCGTAAAGGCCGGGGCCTGGTTTCCGATTACAGGAAAAAAGAACCTTCGTGCCCAGGAAATTGCCATTGAAAATCGATTACCCATAATTTACTTGGTGGACAGCGCAGGTGTTTACCTTCCTATGCAAGACGAAATATTTCCTGACAAGGAGCATTTTGGACGCATATTTCGAAACAATGCCGTAATAAGCAGTATGGGTATTACCCAAATTGCAGCGGTCATGGGAAGTTGCGTTGCAGGTGGGGCTTATCTCCCCATAATGAGTGATGAAGCTTTGATAGTAGACAAGACGGGTAGTATTTTCTTGGCCGGAAGTTATTTGGTAAAGGCTGCTATAGGTGAAGAGGTAGATAACGAAACCTTGGGAGGGGCCACCACGCATTGTGAAATAAGTGGGGTCACTGATTATAAGGCCAAGAATGATAAGGATGCTCTGGATAGCATAAAACGTATTGTTGATAAAATAGGTGATTTTGATAAAGCGGGTTTTAATCGTAGTAAAGCCCAAAAGCCCAAAGAGAAGGTTGAGGATATCTATGGGATACTTCCAGGAACGCGAAAAGAGCAGTATGATATGCGCGAGATCATAGCTCGGTTAGTAGATAATTCGGAATTCGAGGAATATAAGAAAGGATATGGCAAAACCCTTCTTACGGGCTATGCCCGCATTGAGGGCTGGGCTGTAGGAATAGTGGCCAATCAGCGAAAGGTTGTCAAAACAGCAAAGGGCGAAATGCAATTCGGAGGAGTCATTTATTCCGATTCTGCTGATAAAGCAACGCGGTTTATTGCCAACTGCAACCAAAAAAAGATTCCCCTTGTTTTTTTACAGGATGTTACCGGTTTTATGGTGGGCAGTAAAAGCGAACAAGGTGGTATTATCAAGGATGGAGCGAAAATGGTTAATGCGGTTAGTAATTCAGTCGTGCCTAAGTTCACCATAGTCATCGGCAACAGCTATGGCGCTGGAAACTATGCGATGTGCGGAAAAGCCTACGACCCAAGATTGATTGTGGCATGGCCGAGTGCTGAACTTGCGGTAATGAGTGGTAATTCTGCTGCCAAAGTTTTATTGCAAATAGAAAAAGCATCCTTAAAAAAGAGAGGCGAAACCATTACCAAAGCGAAAGAGGATGCGCTGTACTCAAAGATCAAGGAACGTTATGACAACCAGGTTTCACCCTATTATGCGGCAGCGCACTTATGGACAGATGCCATCATTGATCCCCTGGACACAAGAAAATGGATTTCAATGGGAATTGAAGCAGCCAATCATGCTCCTATAGAAAAACCCTTTAATATGGGCGTCTTACAGGTTTAACTTGAGATAGACTTTGAATCCAAATCAATCGTCAACAAGTGCATATTTACATTTTCCCTTAGAAGTCTGAAAACTTTCAACTCTTTTCTTTGCGAAGGTTTCCCATAATCAAAATATATTGTGGTCTTCAAATACGTTGGTTCAAAGGATTTATTCCCCAGGTATTTTAAGTTGAATCTCCATTTGCCCCCAAGCTCTTGATTCAGGTAAAACTGCTTACTTGAATAGCCCTTTATTTTTTCATCCTTAATACGCTCAGGATTAGAGACAAAGGAATGCTTCCAGGAATAGTAATTAGGCGGATTCATACATTGCATGTCAAACTCTGCTTCACCATTATTCCACTCTAAAACCACACGAATGGGATTAAATCCCAATGCCTCTTCAATTCCCTTTACTTCAGAGGACAAATCCGTTTTGTTCAATGCCAATAGATTATGGGACTCGATATTGATGATGGAATCGATACCACTTTGTGGCACCTCTTTACGATTCAAAACACTTTTGGCGTATAGATTCAATGCTTTATTGTGTTTCCCCAATTCTGCATTTATTTTCGCCAGATCCCTATAGGATTGCATATAATTTGGCCGCAACGAAGCAATAGCTTGGTACAATTGCATCGCCTTAATCAAGTCATTGTTTTCCTCATAGGTATAAGCCAATGCCTTTAAAACAACTGCATTGCCTGAATTGTTCCTCTTTACCATGTTCCAAATTTCATTGGCCTTTTCCTTGTTTTCCCATGCATTTGCAAAGTAATTACCTACCTCAATGGCATCAAATTGAGATTCAATAAGGTCCTCTTTATAGGTATCATAATACCAATTGGCTTTTTCCTCTGAATCGGCATTATATAAATTTTCCAATTTTATAGGGATGACCGTACTCCAATCAATAGTGGAAAATGCCTCCCTGGCCCTATTTCGGCTATTTCTTAATGAATCCTTGAACTTTTCTGTCAGTTTCGGATTTTTATATTTCCCTCTTTTGGTATTTATTACGATCACACCGCCATGACCCCTTCTACCATATCTTCCGGAAGCACCTATACCCCGAATGACTGCTATTCGATCTATTTCCTGTATCGATAAAAATAATGGGGGGTCATATATAACCATGCCATCCAGGTCATAGATTGCAGGTTGTTGTCCTCCTAATAATGAAGTAGTCGTTCTTAAAAAAACTTTAGTCAACTCTTCATTATGAATGCCTCCCACACCATATGCAATCCTTCCATTTAGTTGATTTCTTATAGCCTCTAAAAAAGTGGGGGCTCCTTTATTAAGATCATCGCCATTGATCATGCGTATTGAAAGTCCAGATCTGCGGGTATCAAAAATCCCTTGTTGGGTCCGTATCAAATCCTTATTATTGTCGAACTCAATTTCTCTTTCAATAGCTTTTTTTCTTCTATTCTTTTGCAGAACAACTTCTTTTAGCCGTACCTCTTTTCGCACCATTTTTACGTTTAGAACGGTTGTCACCTCCTCCAAGACCACTTCCACAGCATTCATACCCAAATGACTGAATACCAAAAC
>CAZHJO010000255.1:0-4978 GCA_964532755.1 uncultured Maribacter sp.
TGGCGGGTTATATTCCTGCGAAAAGAGCTGCTAGAATAAAACCCATTGTAGCACTAAGAGACGAATAATATGCGATTTTTATTTGACAAAAATACATGGCAGGAAATTTTTGGTTCTATTGGAAAAAATAAAACCAGGACCATCATTACTGTTATAGGGGTTCTCTGGGGTATATTTATATATATCGTCCTTGCAGGTGCATCCCAAGGTATGGACAATGGTTTTGAGAAAAATTTTGAAACGGTTGCGAAAAATAGCATTTGGGCCTGGTCCCAATCGACGAGTATGCCCTACGCAGGTTTTAAAACCGGGCGAAGCTTGCAAATAAAAGTTGGGGATGCCACGACCCTCGCAAATCGAATTCCTGAAATACAATACATATCACCTGTTAATACCAAAGGTGTTTTTGGAGGGGAAGCCGCATCTGGGGTTCGAGGTATGAAATCGAATAGTTATCCCGTCTATGGATATTTTCCAGTGATAGCCAAAATGGCCACGCAAAAAATCTATGATAACGGAAGGTTCATTAACGATGAGGATATTGAGCAAGCGAGGAAGGTATGTGTAATTGGAGAGCGTACACAGCAGGAATTATTTGATAAGGATGAAGACCCTATAGGTGGATATATCCGAATTGATAATATCTATTTCCAGGTAGTGGGGGTTCACAAATTTACACCGACTACACCCTTCGGAACAGATGGGGATATCTATATGCCCTACAGCACATTTAGAAAATTATATAACACGGGTGAAGATGCCCATTATTTTACCATTGCTGCCTATGATGATGCCGATGTCGTTCAAGTAGAAAAAGACATTAAATCGGTTTTAAGGAGTATTCATAGGGTGCATCCAGATGACGAACGCGCGTTTGGGGCATTTAATCTGGGGGAAATTTTTAATAAGATCATGGGATTTGCCCAAGGGATAACCTTTTTGTCATTGGTGGTAGGACTGGCCACCATCCTTGCAGGTGTCATTGGAATTGGAAATATCCTTTTGATTTCCGTAAAGGAACGGACTAAGGAATTAGGAATTCGCCGGGCATTAGGTGCTACCCCAAAAGAGGTGCGATTATTGATTATTTTGGAATCGGTTTTCCTTACGACCATAGCGGGGATTATAGGGATAATTTTGGGAGCGGCTGTCTTAAGTATAATCAACCAATTGACCCAGGATATAGAATTTCCGTATACCAATCCCACAGTACCCATTCCATTGGTAATTGGGGCACTGGCGGTCATGGTGATATTGGGTACGCTAATCGGATTAATTCCAGCTCAGAGGGCAGTGAGCATAAAACCTATTGACGCCTTAAGAGAAGAATAAATAAAACAAACCAACATAAAAACACGCTTTAAAATGAACAAATATTTAAAATATTCATTGATTGGGATTTTAGTACTCGGCGCGCTATGGGCAGCTGTATTTTTTATAAAATCCAATAGTAAATCGGCCATCACCTACGAAACATCCAAGCCTTTCATTTCAAATATTGAAAAGAAAACTGTGGCTACCGGAAAGGTAATACCAGAGGATGAAATTGAGATTAAACCTCAGATTTCCGGTATTATCGAGAAAATTTATATGGAAGAAGGCGAGAAAGTCAAGGCGGGTGATTTAATAGCAAGAATTAAGGTTGTTCCTAATGAACAGGCGCTGAACCAAGCACGGGGTAGGGTGCGAAATGCTGAATTGGCGCTGAACAATGTCCAAATTGAATACAATAGGAACAAAGCCCTTTTTGATAAAGGAGTCATATCCAGTCAGGATTTTAATAGTCTTCAATTACAGTATGATCAGGCACAACAAGAGTTGAGTAATTCCCGCTCGGATTATCAGATAATCCGAAGAGGCTCTGCGGGTGGCTCGGCAACGGCAAATACCAACATTAGGGCAACTGTAAATGGGACTATACTAGAAATTCCGGTTGAAGAAGGTGACCAGGTAATCCAAAGTAACAACTTTAATGACGGTACCACCATTGCCTCTATTGCCGACTTGACTAAAATGATTTTTGAAGGAAAAGTTGACGAAGGGGAAGTCGGGAAATTACAGGTAGGAACACCATTAAAAATTAGTCTAGGAGCCGTTGAAGGGGAAGAATTAGATGCAAAATTGCGATTTATTGCGCCAAAGGGTGTTGAAGAAACGGGAGCAGTACAATTTAAGATTGAGGGTGATGTTGAGGTAAATGACAGTATTTTTATTCGTGCCGGTTATAGTGCAAATGCATCGATGGTCTTAGAGAAGAAAGATAGCATCTTGGTGATTCCAGAAGCCTTATTGCAGTTCGATAAGAAAACAGACAAGCCTTACGTAGAAGTGTCAACCGGTGAACAGGAATTTGAACGTAAGGATATAGAAATAGGTATTTCCGATGGGGTCAATGTTGAAGTCGCTTCCGGACTGACAGAAGAGGACGAGGTAAAACATTGGAATAAGACTGAGCCTATTAAAAAAGGAGAAGATGAAGAAGGTGAAGATGACGATGATTCGGAAGAAAGTGAAGAATAATAAACATCAATCAATTTTTATAATCACCAAAATAGCTATAAATGAAACTTAAACTGACAGCGATATTATTTGTTTTGTCATTGGGAATATCTACGGCGCAACAAAAAAAATGGACATTGGAAGAATGTGTAATGTATGCCGTTGAAAACAACCTGACCATAGAACAATTTGAATTGGATTTGGAAAATGCCAAGATCGATAAATCGGACGCTTTGGGTAATTTTCTTCCTAATCTGAACGCCTCGACAACCGGATCAAGTAATACGGGATTTTCGATAAATCCAACTACAAACGCCCCAACTACTAGTACGGCATATAATGTTAATGGTGGTATAAGTTCAAATGTGACTTTGTTTGATGGTCTAAGGAACGTTCATCAAATGAATAGGGCAAAGCTAAATGCAATTGCCAGTCAATACCGTTTGGATGATTTAAAGGATGATATTCGTTTAAACGTAGCCAATTCCTATTTACAAGTACTTTCGAATAAGGAATCCTTAAAGGTATTCAGGGCTCAATATGCAGTAACCGAGCAAGATCTAAAGCGTACCAAGGAATTGGTCGAATCAGGTGTTGTACCTAGAGGTGATCTGCTTGAAATTGAAGCGACTGCTGCAGGCCAAGAACAACAAATTGTTAATGGCGAAAGTCTGGTGTTGATATCTAGGATAAGCTTGGCACAATTACTACAGATTACCGATTATGAGAATTTTGATATTGCTGATGAATCGTTTGATATACCCCCTTCTGATATCCTGAATAATTCAGCCAAAGTGATTTTTGATAAGGCCCTCGGTTTTAGAAATGATATCAAATTTTCACAGGCTAGTGTAGATTTGGCCAAAAAAGACTTGGATATAGCTAAGGGTGCAGTATATCCAACTCTTGGGGGATTTGTGCAATATGGCACTAGGTA
Source organism: uncultured Maribacter sp. (assembly GCA_964532755.1). Taxonomy (GTDB): domain Bacteria; phylum Bacteroidota; class Bacteroidia; order Flavobacteriales; family Flavobacteriaceae; genus Maribacter_A. Next base: position 3,437 of record CAZHJO010000255.1, read on the forward strand.
CTCGGATGTTACGGTTATACCCGATGTCAATGGAGTGCCCTATACGCCAAGTTTCAAAGACCAATTATGGATTTTTGATGGGGTATCTTATGGTATGCAATTAACAGTACCCATATTCAATGGATTCAGTACTAAAAATAGCATTAAAAGATCTAAGATAAACCTGGAAAAAGCCAAAGTTCAGTTCGAGCAGGATAAGCTCGATTTGGAATCGAATATTCAACAGGCTTATGTTGATGTTACTACTTTCTATAAGGCATGGGAGGCAGCTGAAAAAACCTTGGAGGCAAGACGATTGGCATATCAATATTCCAAGGAAAGGTTTGACGTTGGTTTAATGAACGCCTTCGATTTTAGTCAGTCACAGTCTAGAGTTGATAATGCCGAGGCAGATGTAATACGGTCCAAGTACAATTACATCTTTAGACTTAAAATCTTGGAATTCTATTTTGGTATTCCTATTTCGTTGAATTAGACGATTTATGTTCAAAATACTAAAACCCATTACCTTAATTAGTGATGGGTCTTTTCTTTATAGATCCAATAGCTATATCTTTGCGGGTTATGGCACTAATCCTGAACTTAGAGACCGCAACAACCAATTGCTCTGTTTCCTTGGCCAAAGATGGCAACCTATTAGCTCTTGAAGAGCACAATACGCCTAATTTCTCACATTCCGAACAATTGCATGTTTTTGTTCAAGAAGTCCTGAAAATGGCTTCATTGGATATGAATGATTTGGAAGCTATAGCTGTTAGTAAGGGGCCTGGTTCATATACGGGTTTACGCATTGGGGTTTCTGCTGCAAAAGGGTTGTGTTTTGTGTTGGATATTCCATTAATCTCAATTCCAACTTTGTCAATTATGGCTGAACAGGCCAAGGACTCGAAGAAAGATTATATTATACCGGTTTTGGATGCCCGAAGAATGGAAGTGTATTCTGCTGTTTTTGATAATTCCTTGTGCCAAATTAGGGAGACTCGTGCTGAGGTTATAAATCAAGATTCATTTAAAGAATATATATCGAAAGGGAATATACTGGTCGTAGGCAGTGGTGCTGAGAAATGTAAAGAAATACTAAAAGACCAAAAAGTTGAATTTAATACAGCAATCGTTCCATCATCCAGGGAAATGTGTCAGCTATCTTTTAAGAAGTTCAAAGAAAATAACTTTGAGGACGTTGCTTATTTTGAACCCTACTATTTGAAGGATTTTATGCTTCAAGGGAAAAAATAGAATTCTTTATTGCTTTTCGATAATTAAAATCACAAAAAAAGCGCCCGATATTAAAGGACGCTTGCTAATTAACTTTCAGTAAAATTATTTTACTTCGAACGTGATTTTTACATTTACGCGAAAATCTGATATTTCTCCATCCTTAACGCTTGCGCTTTGGTCTTGGACATAAACAGAACGAATGTTTTTAACGCTTTTTGCCGCTTGGGAAACAGCATTTTGAGTGGCATCTTCCCAACTTTTATCGGAATTGGCCAATACTTCGATTACTTTTAAAACTGACATAATTAGTGTATTTATTGTTTC
>CAZHJO010000256.1:0-4945 GCA_964532755.1 uncultured Maribacter sp.
AACCGCATAAAAGATAAAAAATGCATCGTTGCGTTCAAACCACGAATCATGGTCTTTTTGGTGGTGGTCCTTATGAAGAGCCCATAAGAATCCATGCATGATGTATTTATGGGTAAACCATGCCATAAATTCCATAAAGGAAAATACAATTAGAAAAATGAGAAAGCCAATTGCCATGTTCATCTTATACCAAATTTAGTTTAAAATTCACATATGACTTTGCCAAAAGTCCGATTTTTTGGTAATTGGGTACCCTAATTCTGGTGTTTTTAATCAGTTCGGAAGGTGTATTTTCCAATTTCACCAATAACTTATAGTAATATTTGTACGCAGTATAGACCCCTAATTTAGCCTCAACGGGAAGCTTTAAAATTCCCGTATATCCTTTTTCGAAGTCTAATTTGATTTCATTAATGATCCTTGTCTTAGAGGTCTCATCAAGCTTTTTTAAATTGGTATTTGGAAAATAAGAACGGTGTAAAATCTCAAAATCAGCTTTTAGGTCCCTTAGAAAATTAACCTTTTGAAACGCGGAACCTAAAGCCATAGCCGACTCTTTCAACTTATCATACTCCTTTTCATCCCCATTTACGAAAACCTTCAAACACATCAACCCTACTACATCTGCAGATCCGTAGATATACTCTTTATACTCTTCTTCCGTTTTAAGGGCGTTTTTAGTTAAATCCATTCGCATGCTTTTCATAAAGGATGCTACCAAATTGTGGGGTATACCATATTTATGATAGGTGTGCTGAAAAGAATTCAAAATGGGATTTAGGCTTATTCTATCGGTCAAGGCATTTTCCAAATCACGCTCAAAATTATTGAAGAGCGCTTCCCGCTGATAATCATAAAAGGTATCGACGATTTCATCAGCAAAGCGAACAAAACCATAAATGTTGTAAATCTCAGGTCTTATAGACGGAGCCAACATCTTGGTTGCAAGCGAAAATGAAGTGCTGTACGTTTTCGTTACAAGCTTACTACAATCATAGGATACTTTGTCAAAAAGTAACTTCATCTTATGTCTTGGGTTTTTAAGATTAATTCTGAAACAAGTTTTCCCGATATTAACGAGGGCGGAACACCTGGTCCCGGAACTGTTAATTGCCCTGTAAAGTATAAGTTTTTTACTTTTTTGCTTTTTAGTTTAGGTCGTAGGAAAGCAGTTTGGGATAAGGTATTTGCCATGCCGTAGGCATTGCCTTTGTACGAATTGTATTTATCGATAAAGTCATTGACACAAAAAGAGTCATAGAACAATATATTATCTTTAATTTTTTGTTCAGTTCTCATTTCGAACCTTTGAATGATAATATCAAAGTACTGTTCTCTAAGTTCTGGAGTATCTTCCAAGCCTGGAGCAATGGGTACTAGAAAGAACCCTGTTTCACAGTTACTTGGGGCCATTGTTTCATCGGTTACTGAGGGAAAATTGGCATAGAATAGAGGTTCTTCCGGCCATTTTGGTGAATCATAAATATCGTAGGTATGTTGCTCAAAATCAGTATCAAAGAATAAATTGTGATGTTCTACATTAGTTAACTTCTTATTAAAACCAACATAGAACAGTAATGAGGAAGGGGCAAAGGTTTTTTGCTCCCAATAGTTTTCACTGTACTGTCTAAATTTGTTTTCCAATAATGTTTCCGAATGATGGTAATCTGCCCCGCTAAGAACAATATCCGCTTCAACATCCTTATTTTTTGCAGTGATGCCAATAGCTTTACCATTTGAAACCCGGATTTTTTCAACGGGCATGTTGGTATGGAATATAACACCTAGTTCTTGGGCCAGTGCATGCATGGCTCTTATGATCTCGTACATTCCGCCTTTTGGATGCCATGTTCCCAATCCAAAATCGGCATAATTCATAAAACTATAAAAGGAAGGGGTTTTGCTCGGTTTTGCCCCAAGAAAAAGAACCGGGAATTCCAAAGTGGAAATCAGTTTTGGGTTTTTGAATTTCTTCCGAACTTCACCACTTATTGACTTGAAAAACTGGTCAACCTTGGTTACAGTATCTTTTGTTACCAATTCAAACGGTGATAAGCCCGGTTTTAGCACTACCTTATTAATGGCGATATCATAGTTTTTTTGAGCCTTAGATATGAATTTTCTCAAATGTTTGGAACTTCCCGATTCAATTCTATCAAATTCCAAACAGATCTTATCCATGCAATCCCCAATGGTAATGGTATCATCAGAAAAGAAAATCTTGTAGGCCGGGCTTAATTTTTCCAAATCGTAATAGTCACTTGTTTTTTTTCCAAAATCAGCAAAAAACTTGTCGAAAATATCGGGCATCCAGTACCAGCTGGGTCCTAAATCAAAAGTGAATCCGTTTTTTATTAGTTGGCCAGCCCTACCACCTATAGTTTTGTTTTTTTCATATATAGAAACGTCATAACCTTCTTTCGCCAAATAACAGGAGGCCGATAATGAGGAAAATCCAGAACCGATTATAACCGCTTTTTTATTCATCCTATGTTTTGGCATTTATAAAGCCTTTGTTAGTTCTTCAATCGAAGTGAATTTTTTAATATACTGCGGTAAATCTATATCTTCCACATGCATTGTTTGCCTTCCAATAATCCAAAAACTAGGATTTTTGTAGCTTTTGATCAATTCACTAAAGTTATATAAATATTTTCCGACTTTTTCCTGGGTAGGTGCCACCGTAAAGTAAGAAAGAAAACACAGGTTATCATCATATTTTAAAAGTTCAACCAAGTTGTTCTGGGGTATCGATTGACCTAAATATACCGATTTGTAGCCTCTTAAGATGATTTCATAATTGATATACAGCAACCCTATATCATGTATCTCACCTTCGGGTAGGAAAAGTACGAATGTTTTATCTTTCTTGGTAGGTTCATTAATTTGAAGCTTTTCGATATTGACCAATATTTTTTGTTTGATCAAGGCGGTAACAAAATGTTCGTGGGCAGGGCTAATCGTGTCTGTTTGCCATAATAAACCAAGTTCATTCAATAGGGGAATAAAATATTCCTTAAAAATATCCCGAAACGAATATTCCGCTAGTAATCCATTATATGTATTGCTGAACAATGTCTGGTCAAAATTTATCATAGATAATTTAAAGGCATTAAGAACATGGTTTTTCATGCTCTTGTTTGCAACTATCTCCCTTACTTTCAGCGGTATATCCTCCTCTGGTATTTTTGCTATTTTTGATATTTTATACCCATTCTTGTTTAATAAGGTAATGTTCAATAATTTTTGAAGACTGCCTAGACTATAGGTCCTGATGTTTGTAGTGGTTCTTTCAGGAGATAATAGATCGTACCTTTTTTCCCAAATCCGAATCGTATGTGCCTTGATTCCTGATAAATTCTCTAAATCCCGAATGCTAAATACTTTCTTTATATTGTTCATACTTTAAATAAAAAGTTTAAACAAATATATGCTAATTTATTCGGGAATAATAAAAAGGAAAGTTAAAATATGCTATAGGAATGAATTCAAAAAAATTAAAATCCGCTCAGAAATTCTATTCAAAGCGGATTTTTGTGCCCACGACTGGAGTCGAACCAGCACGTCCTTGCGAACACTACCCCCTCAAGGTAGCGTGTCTACCAATTCCACCACGTGGGCCTAAAATTCGTCTGCAAATATAGGAAGGCGTTATCGAAGACAAAATATATTGGTGTTTTTATTTTATCAATAACACGACGTCAGATACCTTGTTTATAGATGTCTTTCAAAAGTATTTCAGTGCCACTTTCATCGACAATTTTTAAATCGTATCTAATATTGATTTCAGTACCGATCGGGCATTGGTAATAAATTAACCAGGCATCCGATTCCTTGACACCAATACAACCATTGGAATATGCCTTGCCCAATGTTTTGGGATTTGTGGTAGGGTGAATGAGCTGGCCATTTTTCAGTCCTCCTATTTCTGTAACTATCCACGGAATTTGAGGCATTAAGGTAGTTTCACCGTCATCCCTGCGCGTTACAAAGAACCGCTTGCCCGTTTTGGGATTATAGAAGTCCGGATTTTTTCTAAATCCTATTATCCGGCCTTTTCCTTGTTTGGTCTTCAGATCGGTAAGCCTATCTCCCATTTTCAAATACTTTGTTTTATTTTGACCTATTCTTATAGGATATGTGGACAATAACATAGAATCTTCGTAAATTCTTAGTTTATATTCCGGTAAGTTTATATCGATTCTCGTATTCCCAAAAGATTTAATAATCGAATGCGCTTCAGTGGAATCAGGTATGAAAATGCTATCCTTTGGTTTAAGGACAATCATTTTTCGCTGGTCATAAACAAAAGAATCCTTTTTCATCATTCTGTAATAGTCGGTATTTACCAACGTATCCAAAATCCAGGAATTGTATGCGATCAGTACGTGTTCTGATACGGGATAATGGGTTATGGGACGCAGAGCATCAACCAATGAATCCATAAAACTAAAATAGCGTTCAATCCGAATGGTATCATGCACAAGAATATGCTTTTTTGGAACGTTTAGATCAACTAAAACTGGAATTTGAATTGTAGTGTTCAGGTTCTCTTCCTTTTTGACTTCCAAAAGTTTAGCAATTGTTAAGGAAATCAAAAGCAAGAAAAGGAAGGCCAAAGTATATGCAAGCCTTTTTGACATTAGGTCAATGCTTTAGTTTTTTCAAGGTTTGGTGCTGCTGTCCAAATGATGGGTATCGTTGATTACGAAGAGTCCTATTTCATTAAGTTCCCTACGAATAACTTCCAACACATTTCTATTCATAAATTCAAAAGATATCGATCGATTATTAAGATCTACATCGACATCCCAAATTTCCTTTATGTTATGAAGCTTTTCAATGACCACTTTTTTGTTCAGCGGGGATATTGGCTGTTGTATTTCAAATGTTGTTTTCATATCACCGTGAATCTTTGTGCTAAGTTATTTAACATTTGCAACCT
>CAZHJO010000257.1:0-4926 GCA_964532755.1 uncultured Maribacter sp.
GTACATTTGTCTACGCTAACGCTGCGCCTAATTACTGAGCGCTTCCGCCCTTTGTACATTTGTCTACGCTAACGCTGCGCCTAATTACTGAGCGCTTCCGCCCTTTGTGCATTTGTCTACGCTAACGCTGCGCCTAATTACTGAGCGCTTCCGCTCCACCAACAATTTCCAAAATTTCATTGGTAATGGCCGCCTGTCTTGCTTGATTATATGTCAATTTCAATTGGTCCCTCAACTCAGTAGCATTGTCTGTTGCCTTGTGCATTGCGGTCATACGAGCACCATGCTCACTCGCAAAAGAATCACGGACTGCCTTGAACAATTGGGTCTTAAGCGATTTCGGAATCAATTGCTCTACAATCTCAACTTCTGTTGGCTCAAAAATATAATCGGTATTTGAACTCTTATCGTTTTCTGCCGGAACGATTGGTAAATACTGCTCGGCCATTACTATTTGGGTAGCCGCATTTTTGAACTTGTTGTAAACCAATTCAATTCGATCATAAGAACCATCCTTGAATAACTCCATCAACTCCTCAGCAATTATGGCCACGTTTCCAAATGTCAAATGATTGAAAACATCGCTGTGATTAGCTATAACAGTTGATTTTTTACCTAGGATATCATTTGATTTTTTCCCGATTGCTACAAAATCGACTTGCTTACCAGCAAAAGAAACCTCTTTTAAACTTGTGCACTGCTTTATAATATTGGTATTGAAGGCACCACACAAACCACGATTCGATGTTATTGCAACTACCAATACCCTATTAACAGGACGATTGTCCGCAAAAGTACTTCCAGCCTCAATATCCAAACTTGCGCTTAAGCCCTGTAATAGCTCTGTTAGTTTATCTGCATAAGGCCTCATCGCAGTTATTGCGTCCTGTGCTTTCTTCAACTTTGCTGCAGATACCATCTTCATGGCACTGGTAATCTGCATCGTCGAGGACACCGATGATATTCTATTACGTATTTCCTTTAAGTTTGCCATTCTTCTTTTTTGTCATTCCGCATTTGATGCGGAATCTATTAAATTATGGATTCCCGCCTTGGCAGGAATGACAATTATATTATGATCTATACTTTCCTGTCAAATCCTTACAAACAGCATTTAAGGTATCTGTTACTTTATCTGTTAACTTTCCTGCCTTAAGCAAATCCAATACATCCCTATGTTTGGCATTCATGAACTCGATGAAATCGTTCTCAAACTCCTTTACCTTTTCAACGGGAACATCGCGCAACAGGTTTTTGGAACCTGCATAAATGATAGCTACCTGATCTTCGACGGTGAATGGATCGTTCTGTGCTTGTTTCAAAACTTCAACATTTCGACGTCCTTTTTCAATAACATTCAAGGTCGCGGCATCCAGATCGGAACCGAATTTTGCAAAGGCCTCCAATTCCCTAAACTGGGCTTGATCCAACTTTAAGGTACCGGCTACCTTTTTCATTGATTTCACCTGGGCGTTACCTCCCACCCTTGATACCGAGATTCCAACGTTAATTGCAGGTCGCACACCTTGGTTAAATAAATCTTGCTCCAAAAATATTTGCCCGTCTGTAATTGAAATCACGTTCGTAGGAATATAAGCGGATACATCTCCTGCTTGTGTCTCGATAATTGGCAAAGCGGTCAATGACCCACCTCCTTTTACCATTGGTTTTAATGGGTCAGGCAAATCATTCATGTTTTTTGCGATATCATCATCATCAATCACCTTTGCAGCTCGCTCTAACAACCTAGAGTGTAGGTAGAATACATCCCCAGGATATGCCTCACGTCCCGGAGGACGCCTTAATAACAATGAAATCTCACGATAAGCAACCGCCTGCTTGGAAAGGTCATCATAAATAATCAAGGCCGGTCTTCCCGAATCCCTGAAGTACTCACCAATTGCAGCTCCCGCAAATGGGGCGTAAACCTGCATTGGAGCGGGATCAGATGCATTGGCGGCAACTATAGTAGTATAGGCTAAGGCACCCTTGTCTTCCAACACTTTTGCGATATTCGCAACATTGGAAGCTTTTTGACCAATAGCCACATATATACAATAAACCGGCTCACCTGCATCATAGAATTCTTTTTGGTTCAGGATGGTATCTATACAGACCGTTGTTTTACCAGTCTGACGGTCACCAATTACCAACTCACGTTGCCCACGACCAATAGGGATCATCGCATCAATCGCTTTAACACCGGTTTGCAATGGTTCATTTACAGGCTGACGGAATATTACCCCCGGTGCTTTACGCTCCAAAGGCATTTCGTATAAGTCCCCAGAGATTGCACCCTTGCCATCAATAGGGGCTCCTAAAGTATTCACAACACGACCAACAATACCTTCACCCACTTTTATAGACGCGATACGTTGCGTACGCTTAACCGTAGCTCCCTCTTTGATTTCTTTTGAAGGACCCAATAGTACAACTCCAACATTATCTTCTTCCAAGTTCAAAACGATACCTTCCAGGCCTCCTTCAAACTCAACCAATTCGCCATATTCGGCATTTGATAGTCCGTAGACCCTTGCGATACCATCTCCTACCTGCAATACGGTTCCTACTTCATCCAATGAAGCTGTTGCTTCAAATCCTGATAATTGTTGCTTTAAAATTGCTGATACTTCAGCGGCTTTTACTCCTGCCATTTGATTTAGATATAAAGTTTTGGACTTGTAGAGCCCTAAAATATATTATAGACTATTTGTAAATTCTCTTTTCAGATTACTCAATTTATTGGCGACACTGGCATCAAACTGCAAATCGCCAACTCTAAGAACAAATCCACCGATGATACGCTCATCCAATTTGTTCTCTATAGTAACTTTGTTACCTGTAATCCCAGCGACTTTCGCCAAGACTTTCTTTTCCAAATCCTTGGTCAAGGGAACGGCCGTTGTTACGACAGCCACGTCCTGACCTTTTAATTGCTCGTTGAGAATGATGAACTTCAATGCCACCTCATTCAACATACCTATTCTTTTGTTGTCTACCAGAAGTTTTATCATGCCTTCGGTTATAGCGTGACTTTCTTTGAAAATCATGGAAAGAGCATTCTTTTTATCTTCTCCCTTAACAATAGGACTTGCCAATAAATCTTTTAATTCCTTACTATCGGAAATGGTTTTGACCACAGCGCGCATATCTTTTTCAACTGCAACAGTTGCCTTATTATCTACTGCAATATCCAATATTGCTTTTGCGTATCGTACGGCCGCTCTAGTATCCTTCATTCTCGATTAGTTCAATTTAATGTCTCCCAGCATATCATCGACCAACTTCAACTGTTTGTCTTTGTTCGACAATTGTTCTTTGATGACTTTCTCTGCAATATCAACAGAAAGTTCAGCTACCTGGTTCTTAATGTCAGCCACGGCAGCTTTCTTCTCACTTTCAATTGTAGCTTGCGCTTGTTTTATCATTTTATCGCCTTCAACTTTGGCCTGCTCTTTTGATTCAGCGATCAGTTTATCCTTTATATCACGAGCTTCTTTTAACAGCGATTCACGTTCTGCACGCGCCTCTTTCAACAATTTCTCACTGTCTGCAGTGACATTCTGCATTTCTTTTTTGGCATTCTCCGCTGCTGCCAAAGCATCTTTGATGCCATCTTCCCTGTCATTTACTGCATTCAAAATTGGCTTCCAGGCAAATTTCCATAGCAAGAACAACAAAAGTCCAAACAATAAGGTCTGCCAGAAAAACAATCCAATTGAAAATTCGTTTATTAACTTTTCCATTTTTTAAATTTTACTACCTTAACTTTTAAATAGAAACAAAAGCTGTAACCAACCGTTACAGCTATTTGTTTTTAACTTTAGTTATACCGCGAATAAGGCGGCAAAACCAATTCCTTCAATTAGCGCCGCTGCAATCAACATCGCCGTTTGAATTTTTCCGTAAGCTTCAGGTTGACGGGCAATCGCGTCCATTGCTGAACCACCGATTCTACCAATACCGATACCAACACCGATAACAACCAAACCTGCACCTACCATTACTGGAATTTCCATAATCTATCTAGTTTAAAAATTAAAAATTCAATTCAGATTCCTGCATGCACAGGAATGACAATTAATACTATGAATGCGCTAATTCGGCATCCTCCTCGTGTTCATGCTCATGCTCTTCGGACGCAAATCCGAAATACAGGGCAGAAAGCATTGTAAAAATATAAGCCTGTAAAAGTGCCACTAAAATCTCAATCAGTGAGATTGCAAATGCCAAGGCAAATGACAATGGGCTGCCCAACCAACTCTTGAAAATGAACATTAAACCTATTAAGCTCATAAGTACAATATGACCTGCCTGCATATTCGCATACAAACGAATCAATAATGAAAACGGCTTTATGAACAAACCCAACATTTCAATGGGCACCAAAATTATGTATAATGGTATTTTAGCATACCAGGGCATTGAATCGCCCAACGGATTAAACTGATGCATCCAGTAATCCTTGGTCCCAGTCAAATTGGTAATGAAAAAAGTCATTATGGCCAATGAAAAAGTGATGGCTATATTTCCTGTTACATTGATGCCAAGCGGTGTCAATCCGAACATATTCAAAAACCAGATAAAGAAGAAAATGGTCAATAAAAATGACATGTACTTCCTATATCTTTTTTCCCCGATATTTGGTCTTGCAATATCATCCCTAATGTATAATACAATAGGCTCGAAAAAACGACCCATACCTGTTGGCACACCATTGTTCTTGGCATAGGATCTTGCCAAACTCGAAAATAGCCATAGCATTAATAACCCTGTGACAATGATCATAACCACATTTTTGGTTATTGAAAAATCAATAGGTTTTAAATTGGTTGCGTGATGGTCCCCATCGTAGTTGATGGTGCCGTCAGCATCGGTTTTGTATATTTTACTATGGTATAATTTGTAATAATTACCATCTACCTC
>CAZHJO010000258.1:0-4910 GCA_964532755.1 uncultured Maribacter sp.
GTGCCAAACGGAGGCTTCGAAATTTTTCCTCATTGATCTCACCTTCCTTGAACTGACGGATTTTCGCCTCCAGATCAATTATATCCTTTTCTACAATCGGGTTCTCTAATTCTGTCCTAAAACTTCGCATAGTTCTTTTTCATTACAACATTTGAATTATTATCCTATTATACCTATCTGTTTAATAGAATTTATTCAAAAGAAATTATTAAATTCATTCTAGCGCTATTGGAATTAACTAATAAACCCTGCGCCTACCGTATTGTTTGATTGTACATCAATTAATATAAAGGATCCATTGGTTCTATGTGCCTTGAATGCATCAAAGAAAATAGGTTTGTTCAACTTGAATGTCACCTTCGCAATATCATTGATCTTCAATGAATCAATATCCTTTTCGATACCGGAATAATCTGGATTGATCTTATGATGGATATTTTCTACCCTGGCCAGTACCTTATTGACTCCATGTTGTAAAACATACTTGTTCCCTGCATTCAGGTTTTTGGCATCCATCCACGAAATAGTAGCTGTGAATTGCTTATCTATGGTAGGTAAATCCTTGATTTTCACAAGCATATCACCTCTACTAACATTGATCTCATCCTCCAAAGTAATGGTAACTGATGATCTTCTTGATGCTGTTTGGCATTTTTTGTCGTAATAGTAAATAGCCTTGATTTTTGATCTCGTTTCGGATGGTAACGCCACTACTTCGTCTCCAACATTAAGCTCGCCTCCATATACCTTTCCCGCAAAACCCCTGAAATCATGAAATTCCTCTGTCTTAGGACGGATGACATACTGAACCGGAAATCTGGGAGTCCCTGTATTATAAATATCCTTGCGATCCAATTGCTCTAAATGCTCAAGCAATGTCTGCCCCTTATACCAAGGTGTATTTTTTGAATGATTAACAACATTATCGCCCTTCAAGGCACTCACAGGAATAAATGTAATATTCTGCTCTTGGTAGTCCCTTTTACTCATCAACTCCTCAAAATCGGCCTTTATCAATTTGTATTTTTCTTCTGAAAAATCAACAAGGTCCATTTTATTTATAGCTACGATAACATCTTTTATGCGTAAGAGGTTGTTGATGAAAAAATGGCGATTGGTTTGCTCAATAACTCCTTTTCTAGCATCAATTAAGATAATTGCTGCCTGGGAGGTCGAAGCACCTGTTACCATATTCCTAGTATATTCTACATGGCCAGGAGTATCGGCAATAATATAACTTTTGTAAGGGGTTGAAAAATAGATATGTGCCACATCAATCGTAATTCCCTGCTCCCTTTCAGCCACCAAACCATCTGTAGCTAAGGAAAAATCCAAATAATCGTAACCTTTTTGTTTGCTGGTTTTTTCAATGGCCTCTAACTTATCTGATGTCAATGATTTTGTATCGTAAAGAATTCTACCGATCAACGTGCTCTTACCGTCATCTACACTCCCGGCTGTTGCTATTTTTAGTACTTCCATTTTCTTTTTTGGTTGTTCGTTGTTCACTATAGTTGCTGGTTTATCTATGTAACTGTCAACGGGCAATGATAAACTATTCACTGATTTTAAAAATATCCTTGTTGTTTTCTTTTTTCCATTGCAGCTTCTGAACGCTTATCATCTATTCGTGCACCGCGTTCTGAAATACTCGATTCCCGAATTTCCTGAACCACACTTGCAATGTCTGAAGCTTCTGAAAGTACCGCCGCAGTACAGCTCATATCCCCTACGGTTCTGAACCTCACTGTTTCTTCCAAGACCTCTTCGTGGTCTTCTTGGTATACAAAATCCGAATGGGACCAAATCAATCCGTCACGTAAGAATATTTTTCTCTTATGTGCAAAATAAATTGATGGAATTTCAATATCCTCTTTTTCAATATAGGACCAAACATCCAGTTCCGTCCAATTCGAAATTGGGAAAACCCGAACATTTTGACCTAATTCTATTTGACCGTTCAACATATCGAACAATTCGGGCCTTTGATTTTTTTCGTCCCACTGTCCAAAATCATCCCGAACCGAGAAAATGCGTTCCTTGGCTCGCGCTTTCTCCTCATCACGTCTTGCACCCCCGATACAGGCATCGAACTTGAACTCTTCTATAGCATCTAAAAGCGTGGTGGTCTGCAATGCATTTCTACTTGAATACCTGCCGGTTTCTTCTTTTACCTTTCCTTGGTCAATAGATTCCTGAACATTGCGGACGATTAATTCCAATCCCAACTCCTCAACCAACCTATCCCTAAATTCAATGGTTTCAGGAAAATTATGTCCTGTATCAATATGCATTAATGGAAAAGGAATCTTCGCTGGATAAAATGCTTTTTGAGCTAATCGTACCAAGGTTATTGAATCCTTACCTCCAGAAAAAAGCAAAACAGGTTTTTCAAATTGAGCTGCCACTTCTCGCATAATGTAAATGGCTTCATTTTCTAGGGGATTAATATGTGATGTATCTTTCATATGCTATTCTTAATCAATACTTTAATTAAATGTGCAAACCGCATTCGCGGTTTTCCAATACTTTGGTTGGATCAAAATATTTATGCTCATTAGGTAAGTTTCTATCTTCAAGATACATATCCAACTGACCATCACTCCAATGGTAGAAAGGACTCACTTTGAGCACACCGTCTTTACTTAAACTCAAAATATCAAGGGTGTCCCTTAAAGCGGTTTGTCCTTTTCTGAGGTTTGTGAACCAAACATCAGGTTTAATTTCTGACATTGCCCTTCTAAAAGGTTCCAATTTCACCTGCTCTGTAAATTCGGCATGTCCCGGATCGTCAATACCTGGAATTCCCATTACCACATCGCGATGTGCAGCGGTTTGGTTTGGTACATATAATTTTACATTCAAACCTAAAGTAGTAATCAATTCTTCGGCATGCTTATAGGTTTGAGGCGTGTTATATCCCGTATCACACCATACCACTGGTGTTGTTTTTCTAACCTCAGTAACTGCATTCAGAATAGCCACCTCATAAGGTCTGAAATTCGTTGTTACCACTGGATTTTTAGCAAATTTAATGGCCCAAAAAATAATTTCCTCAGGTGGTATTCCCTTGAATTGAACATTCAGTTTTTTTAATTGTTCAGCTGTAAAATCCATTTTTCTCTTTTTACAATTTATATCATCTTATTTACCCCAATTCACTAAATTCCAAACCCTTTCGTGAAAGAAGTACAAAACCATTTTGGTCAAAAAATCGATTGAGGCTATTGAAGCCGCTATGGTGATTTTACCTGTTAAAATATAGGATATTAAGAGTGTATCCAAAGTACCCACAACCCTCCAGCTTAAGGCCTTTGCTATACTACGAATTGGTTTTTCCGACTTTTTATCAGTGTTATAATCACTTTTCGTCGCCTTTTTATTCAAAACAAGTTGGTCCGCAATCATTATATGTAAATTTATTACCCTATAGATTTAATAGAGTAAGCAAAAATAGGTTTATATTCAATACGGATGCGTTAAAAAACAATTAAATGTGAAATTACCCTATAGTTTTAATAGATTAATAATAATTTTACGTCATGATTGAAAAATAGTTGATCAACCAGTGGAATCACTGCTAATTTCAAGGTCTGATTAGAAAAAGAGTGTTGAATTATAAACAGAAGAAGTTACTTAATAATATCGGCCAAAGTATTATTTCTATAGATTTCCAAAGTACTATCCCTTACTTGAAGCATTAATTTATGCACTGAACATGTACTTTCAAGTGGACAGTCTTCACATTTTTCATAAAAATTCAGACTCACACAAGGTACCATGGCAATAGGGCCTTCAAGAATCCGCATAACATCGGTCATGAGGATTTCCTTCGGCGCTTTGATAAGATAGTATCCCCCACCTTTGCCTTTTTTGGAACCAAGAATTCCTGTTTTACGTAGCGTCAACAAAATACTTTCCAAAAACTTTTGCGAAATATTCTCATGCTGGGCGATTTCTGCGATGGGGACAGGTTGCCTATCCTTTTGTGAAGCCAAATAACTCAATGCCTTTAAACCGTATTTTGTCTTTTTGGAGAGCATTTAACGAAGATAGGTAAAATTACCATTTTCTAGTTCATCTGATGTTCAAAACCTATTAAAACTATAGACTAACTTAATGCCTGATCTATATCTCGAATAATATCATCTATATGCTCCAATCCCACCGAAATTCTAACTGATCCATCGGTTATACCTACAGCTAGCCTTTCCTCATCAGAAAGTTTACTATGGGTTGTTGATGCAGGATGTGTGATGATACTTCTTGAATCCCCTAAATTGGCAGACAATGACAGTAATTTTATCGCATCGAAAAACTTTCGCCCTTCTTCCAACCCTCCTTTGACTTCAAATGAAACTACGCATCCTCCTGCTTTCATTTGCTTTTTGGCAATTTCATATTTCGGATGCGATTTAAGGAAAGGATATTTTACCCAGTTGACTTTTTCGTGTTGCTCCAGGAACTCCGCCAGTTGCAGTGCATTCGCACAATGCCTATCTACCCTTACTGCCAAAGTCTCCAAACTTTTGGATAATAGCCAAGCATTAAAAGGGGAAAGTGTTGGTCCTGTAATTCGGGAGAATCGATATATTTTGTCAATCAAATTACGGTCACCCACCGTGATTCCGGCAAGAATCCTTCCCTGACCATCCATTAATTTAGTTCCTGAATGAATCACCAAATCCGCTCCAAACTTGATGGGTTGTTGTAAATAAGGCGAGGCAAAACAATTATCTATGATCAATATTAATTTATGCTTTTTAGCAATCTTACCCAGGGCTTCCAAATCCAAAATATCGACACCAGGATTTGTTGGCGATTCTGCATAAATGATTTTAGTTTGTGGAGTTACGAGTTGGTCAATGCTATCCAGCTCATCAATCTTAAAAAAACTATGGGTAATATTC
>CAZHJO010000259.1:0-4904 GCA_964532755.1 uncultured Maribacter sp.
ATCGGTGAAGAAGGTGAGGACATTTCAGCGCTGTTAAATGGTACAGCGCCTTCAAAAGTTGAAGAACCTGTCGTGGCAAGTAAAGAAGAAGTCGTTGCAACTGATTCAACCGGTGATTCCAGTGATATTCCTGAAGGAGTGGAGATAGTTAAAATGCCACGTCTTAGTGATACTATGGAAGAAGGTACCGTGGCTGCTTGGCTTAAGAAAGTTGGTGATACGGTTGAAGAAGGGGATATTCTGGCTGAAATTGAGACAGATAAGGCCACAATGGAATTTGAATCATTCTATTCGGGGACCTTATTGCATATTGGTTTACAAGAAGGGGAATCTTCCCCAGTTGATGCGGTTCTCGCGGTTATCGGACCTGCTGGTACCGATGTGAACGCAGTATTGAGTGCCAAAACATCTGTAGGGAAAAGTGAGGTAAGTGCCAAAGTAGAAGCGCAGGAAGAAAAGCCTGTTGAACCGAGTCAAGAGACAATGACCAGTGCAACCAATGATGGCCAACGGATTTTTGCTTCTCCCCTTGCCAAGAAAATTGCCAAGGAAAAAGGCATCAATTTGAAAGATGTCAGAGGTACCGGTGATCATGGCAGAATAGTCAAGAAGGATATCGAAGGTTATGTACCTACTAAAACCACAGCACAAGCTGCAACCGCGGTTCAAGATACATCCACAACTTCAGCTGGTGCCGCTGTTGCTCCATTAGTCCTCCCAGTGGGCGAAGAAAGTTCTGAAGAAATAAAGAACTCTCAAATGCGAAAGACCATAGCCAAAAGATTGGCAGAGTCGAAGTTCAGTGCACCACACTACTATTTGACCATTGAGATTGACATGGATAATGCCATGGCTTCAAGGGTAAAGATCAACGATTATTTACCCGATACCAAGGTTTCGTTCAATGATATGGTGGTAAAAGCGTGTGCAATGGCACTTAAAAAGCATCCACAAGTAAATACCACTTGGAAAGGGGATACTACAAAATATAACCATCATGTTCATGTAGGTGTTGCTGTTGCCGTTGAAGACGGACTTGTTGTTCCCGTTGTGAAGTTCACAGACCAAATGAGTTTAACACAAATTGGGGCATCTGTAAAAGATCTTGCCGGTAGAGCTCGGAATAAGAAATTAACTCCGGCTGAAATGGAAGGAAGTACGTTTACAGTTTCCAACTTGGGTATGTTCGGTATTTTAGAATTCACTTCCATTATCAATCAACCAAATTCAGCTATTTTATCTGTTGGAGCCATTGTTGAAAAACCAGTAGTAAAAAACGGTCAGATTGCAGTTGGCAACACTATGAAGCTTTCATTGGCCTGTGACCATAGAACAGTTGATGGTGCTTCTGGGGCTCAATTTTTACAGACGCTTAGAGCATTTTTAGAGAATCCGGTTACAATGTTAGCCTAGCTATTTTTAGAATATAAGTATTCCAATGCATCCGCCCTTGGCGGATGTTTTTTTATCTTTAATGCTAAAGGATGAGAACAGTTAGATATTTATTGGTTTTTGTTTTATTGATTGGTTGCGGTTCTTCTAGATTTAAAAAAACCGATACCTTAAACGTAAGTACGATGCTGAACTATTTAGCATCTGACGAACTTCAAGGACGTGATTCTGGAAGCGAGGGTATAGAAAAGGCCGCGGTCTTTATTGAAAGAATATTTAAAGCGAACAGCATAAAACCGTATTTCACGGCGTACAGGGATACACTCTTAAATTATAAAAAACCAGCTTATAATATTGTCGGTGTATTGGAAGGTACCGATTCCCAACTAAAAAATGAATTTATTATAATTGGTGCACATTATGATCACATAGGGACCAAAAATCCTATAAAAGGCGATAGCATTGCCAATGGGGCAAATGACAATGCCACTGGTACTACAACGGTATTGGAATTGGCAAGGTATTTTGGAAGGGCAAAAACCAACAAACGAAGTTTGGTATTCGCACTTTTCAGTGCCGAAGAAAAAGGTCTCTTGGGATCTAAGCATTTAGCAAGCAAACTAAAGGAGCAGAATTTTAACTTGTACACCATGCTTAATTTTGAAATGGTGGGGATACCCTTGGTTGGCAAGGATTATTTGGTCTATGCGAGTGGTTTTGAACGTTCAAACCTGGCGGAGGTATGTAATGGCTATGCCAAGGAAAAACTTGTGGGATTTTTGCCAACTGCCAAAGAATTCAATTTATTCGCTAGATCAGATAATTATCCATTCCATACTGACTTTGCAGTACCTTCCCAAACCTTTTCAACCTTCGATTTTACGAATTTTGACCACTACCATAAAGTAGGCGATGAAGCTTCCTTGATGGATTTTGGCCATATGGCAACTTTGGTGAACAAATTTATTCCCGTAATCGAAGGAATTGCCAATGCATCACAAAAAGAAATAAAGTACAACTAATGGCAAATATAATCATCACAGGAACAAGCAGGGGCATAGGCTTTGAAATGGCCCAACAATATGCCAATGAGGGCCATCAGGTGTTGGCCCTGTCACGAAATGTAAGTACAATCGCCCAATTGAATCATAAGAACATTTTCAGTTTTGCCTTTGATATTACTAAAGATGGTGATTTGCAAAAGGTCGATGAATTTTTAAGCAGCACCTGGGAAACTGTTGAAGTCTTGATCAATAATGCAGGTAAATTATTGAACAAGCCTTTTTTGGAAACTGAAACCGAAGCATTCGAAGCGGTCTATAAAGTCAATGTTTTTGGGCTTGCCAATCTTACTAAATTGGTTTTACCCAGAATGCCGAAAAACGGACATGTAGTTACTATTAGTTCAATGGGGGGAGTTCAGGGAAGTATGAAATTTCCAGGTCTTTCTGCATACAGTTCAAGTAAAGGTGCTGTGATTACGTTGACCGAACTTTGGGCCGAGGAATTCAAGGAAACGGGACCATCTTTTAATGTTTTGGCCTTGGGGGCAGTACAGACCGAAATGTTGGAAGAAGCGTTCCCAGGGTACAAGGCACCAACAACAGCAATGGAAATGGCGACCTATATCAAGGACTTCGCTTTAACCGGACATCAAATGTATAATGGTAAATTACTACAGGTAAGTAACAGTACTCCTTGATACTAAAAAAGGATGCAGTAATTACTGCATCCTTTTTTACTTTCCACATACCTGAGAGCTTTACTTCTTATCTTTTAGTTTGCAGGTACTCAGTCCAAAAGGAGCATACAACGGACAAAAACTGATAAAACTAGTCAATACAAATATACCTGCCACAACCAAAAGTACCACACCCAACGTTCCCGAAATAACGTTGGTGTAATACAGTGCAGCTATAATGGCTGCAATAATAAATCTGACAATTCTGTCAGCAGAACCCATATTCTTTTTCATTCCTTATTGTTTTAAGTTAGTATTAGATGGTTTAAACCAAGTGCAATACGTTTTACGCTCTTTTTTAGCACTTAACTCAAAGATAGTCAGTTTGGACTTAATTTGTAGAATGCCGTTCGAAAGTAGGGAATTATCACAGGATGGATATGTTATACTATTAAATTCAATTATACCACACGGCATAACGCTGCCTTCGTAAATCAAGTGCCAATTTTTCTTCCATTTTCATTGCTTCAGATCTTGTTGAAATCGGGCCAATATGATTGTAAAGGCTAGGACGAAGGTACATACCATATTTTTGGACGATTTTAGATGATAATCTATGCCCTTTTTTGTTTCTATAACCCGTTTTGTGCTGCTCAAAACGTTCTTTGGGCGTCTTACTGGTCATCCCTACATAAAGGCATTGAAGGACACCATTAAATTGGGGATTGGCAAATCGGAATTTCGAATTTTCAGTAAAAACTTTTTTTGATAATTCGATGACGTAAACAAAGTAGGTTGTTTTAGGCATTTATACGGATTGTGAACTATAAATATTTTTATTATCAACTATATGAATATAAAATCTAAGTTACCAATTAAAAGGTTAAACGCATTAATCCAAACGACTCGGGAATATAGAATCTTAAAAATCTTATTTTTGTAGCGATGGATGACATCCTTATAAAATACTTACCGGAAAGGGCTGTAGACCCTTGTCTGCAACTTATTAAAGAGTCTGGTGTAAACCTGAAAATCGTGAACCAAAGGGTGACTCGACATGGTGATTATCGCAAAATGGCCAACGGTTTACATCAGATTACCATAAATGCCACTTTAAACAAGTATCGATTTTTAATTACCCTGGTACATGAAATTGCGCATTTGGCTGCCTTTGAAAGGTACGGCCGTAGCATAAAGCCTCATGGGGTGGAATGGAAGCGTACATTTCAATATTTAATGTTGCCATTTCTAAGGCCTGAAATATTTCCGTCTATACTTTTGCCCCATTTAGCGAAACATTTCAAGAACCCACGTGCTAGTAGTGATACTGATGCCGTTTTATCATTAGCTTTGAAAAAGTTTGATATTCAATCATCAGATTTGAACTTTGTTTTTGAATTACCTTTTGGGAGTGTTTTCCGTCTTTACAATGGGAAACTTTTTAAAAAAGGGAATAAACGCGTAAAGCGATATGAATGTGTTGAGGTCGCTTCGGGGAAGGTGTATTTATTTCAGCCCAATGCCGAAGTAGAATTAATAAAAGAATAAATGAAGAATAAAAATTACTATGCAGTATTGATGGCCGGAGGCGTAGGATCACGCTTTTGGCCGCTAAGCACTTCGGCACACCCTAAACAATTCCATGACATGTTGGGAACTGGGCAAACATTGATCCAGAAAACCTTTGAACGACTCAATAATTTCATTCCTACAGAGAATATTTTGATCCTGACCAATGAGCGTTATAACGATTTGGTATTGGAACAATTACCTTTGGTAAAACAGGATCAAGTGGTATTGGAGCCGGCGATGCGAAATACGGCACCTTGCA
>CAZHJO010000260.1:0-4814 GCA_964532755.1 uncultured Maribacter sp.
AGACTACAAAGAATGACTTGGTCATAAGAGGAAGAGTAAAATCCCATTAAAATGAGATTTTATTTGATGATAGTTCACCATCGTCAGCAAAGGAATAGTATCTTTTCTCACTAGTAATAATGAGATGATCAATAAGCTTTATACCATGTAATTCCCCTAAAACTCTAATTTTATTTGTTAAGTCACGATCACTCGTGGATGGCTTAAGCATTCCGCTGGGGTGATTATGTACAATTATTATACCCGATGATGAAGTCTTAAGTGCTGTTGCGAAGACTTCTGACACATTAACTGCGACTCCGGCCGCAGTTCCATTTCCTATCTCAGAATACCCTAATACCGTATTGGCATTGGTAAGGAAGAAGCACCAAAAATGCTCTTTATAATCTAGACTTATGCCATCAATCGCTTGATGGACTATACTATTCGCAGTTTCCGAATTTTCTATTCTAGGCATTTGATCTAGAACGGGTCGCTTATACAAAATTTCGACCTCGTGCATGCTGGCTTGGTTCAATACAGTTTTACTTTTCATGATGATTAAATTTTTTGATTTATTCTATGCCAGTATGAGCGATTATTAATATGCCGGATAACACCGCTCGTTAGAAGTAATCATCATAGTCAATAGTGACAGCGGTAAAGGGCTTACTTGGTTGCCCCTCGATCATAATTCTAACAATGATGTGATATTTAGGGGCTGTAACTAGATCGCCATATTCAAAAGATAAATGGTCTTTATACAACTCTTTTACCAGATATTCTCCATCTTTTGCTGAAGTACGAAATACAATGAGGTTTCCTATATTGGAAAAAAGACTGTCCCTTAATTTTGAATCTAGTTGGGAAAGATGTTGAAACGCCAGGCATACGATTATTTTCATCTTCCTGAGCTCTTCGAGCATCGTATCGACATTTGATGAATTCACGTATACTTGTGCTTCATCAATATAAAGGGTAAAGGGCTTTCTTAGGTTTTCATCGATGTCAATACGACTAAAGCCGGCAGAAGCAAGAGAGGTCAAGAGTAGAGAACCTACGAGTCGCGCTGTATCCATTCCAATAGCACCTTTGGAGACATTAATGAGTAGAATTTTCGATTCGTCCATTATCTTCCTAAGTGATACATTGTCTTTATTTTCAACAAGAAGTCTATTTATGGCTGGATGTGATAGAAACCCACCTACCTTGTTATAAATTGCGATGAAATCGAACTTGGGATTGTACTGTGGGAATTCCTGTATAAAAAAGTCCTTTACATCTTCATTTACAATATGTTTCACGATGGTTTTTCGGAATTCCTTATTTCGAAGAATTCGTAGAATATCTGAAAAATCTGTCTGCCTAGGATAATCCAGAAGTGCAAGCAAGCAATTACGTAAAATGTGGCTTAGTTTCGGCCCCCAAGCATTGGGACCGCTAAGTCGTTCAAAGGTTTCAAGAATTCCACTCGCCACAAGGCTTCGTTTTTCGTACGAAACCCTCTTCAGAGGATTGTAACCAAATTTCATTTCAGGATTTGGAATGTCGAGATAGATAACATCCTTCTTTCGGCGTTCTGGGATTCTTTCGTTCACAAATTTAATTAGATCACCGTGCGGATCTATGCAACAAAAACCACGGCCATTATCAATATCATTTTGAATGAATGATTTTAGAACGTGAGTTTTCCCACTTCCTGTTTTTCCAATAACCGCACAGTGATACTGCATATCTTCGATACTAATCCCAAATACCCGATTCGTATTTCGAAAGTTCGTCTTGGCGAAGTATTTAATTGATTTTGGATTTCTTGGATACATCCCAAGAGTATGAAGGACTAATACAACATTGATAGCACCGCTTGGTTTCTAATGATACTAGGCCATCTTAATTGCTTATCGT
The DNA here is from genome assembly GCA_964532755.1 of uncultured Maribacter sp. GTDB lineage: Bacteria > Bacteroidota > Bacteroidia > Flavobacteriales > Flavobacteriaceae > Maribacter_A. The sequence goes on from CAZHJO010000260.1 coordinate 1,885, forward strand.
ATGTAATGGGTGTTTCATTATCTCTTTTCTCAATTGGATCTCACTGGCAAACATATATCCAGAGGTAGTTTTAATGTCATTGTGGCCCATCAGTTTGGATAGGGTATAGATATCACACCCGCCCTCAAACATAAACCTCGCGAAGGTGTGCCGTAATATATGAGTGCTAAATGCAACGCCAGAGACCTTTTTCATTCTTTCTACCGTTTTCTTAAGACCGTGTTCAGTAAATGCGATATTTCTTTTGGCGGAAGTAAAGAATCCTGGGCAGGTTTTACCTTCACTTTTACGCGCATCGATATATCTTATTAAGATATTCACCAGTGTTGAATTAATAGGAATCATCCTGTCTTTACCACCCTTGCCCCTCCGGACAAAAATCGTCCTATTAATAACGTCAACATCCATCAACCTTAAATTAATCAGTTCATTCCTTCTAAGGCCTGTGAATATAAAGCAAGCAAAGATAGCATGGTTCCTCCACCGTTGAAATTCACGCTCGTAAGGGTAGTTATATACGCACTCGAGGAGTCGAGACGCTTGTTCCTGACTTAACCCTCGTCTTTCACTCTCTTCCACCTTTGGAAGCTCCATATCCTCTACAAAGTTTGTTTCTAGATGACCCTGTTTTTGACACCAGCGAAAAAAAACTAATAAGCTCATGTGATAGGTTCGGAAAGTTCTGGCCCTCCAATTCCGATCTCTTCTTCCATAGAGGAAAAAAGACAGGACATTGTCCTTGGTAACCTCATCGATCGTGCTAATTCGTGAATATTGATAATAGTAACTAATGTTCTCCCGATAACGTTTGATGGTCTGTGGTGATACCCCTCGGAAGTGGAGCGAGTGACTGCAAAATTCTTCAAGTAAAATGGCGATAAGCATGGTCTTACCGGTATCACACTTCAGAATTGACTAATTATTGGACCACCTTACATTCCGATGGGGGCCAAAAACGCCTGAGTTTTTCACTCCTATCCTCAATTTACCTTTATAAATCCTACACTTGGTGCGCATGCCAGGACTTGAACCTGGGACCTCGTCATTATCAGTGACGCGCTCTAACCACCTGAGCTACACGCGCACTGAAGTCACCATATCTATAAGGGTTTTAGTAATTTTTACTTCGAAAAGTAAGGCTAAATCATTGGACCACCTCCGCATCCTGAAAATAGAGAAATCTTGTCTTAAGAAGAGCGACACCGTTTTAAATTAATGATCAAAATGGTTTCGACCTACAAACTATAACATGAAAATAATTTAAACTCTATAACCTAATATAGCTCGCTCAACTTTGCTTGTAAATCATCATGGACGATTTTAGTTCCAGAAGTGTCAACGTTTTTATTTCCATCGGCAACTTTAACATAACTGTACTCCGGATAATCATCAGATTTGCTCCGATTATTATCCCACTGCATTGGTCTTAAATTAACAAGATTATCATCCCCTCCCTTGGCCTCCGGAAATACATGATCTATTTCCCAACCGTAGAGATGTTCTTCTCCGTATCTTGACCTGGTCATCCATGCACCAGCAACATCTTTTCTCCACTTACTTGCATCATATCCTTCAACAATCCTACCCTTAGCCCAAACGGCCACTATTTGTTCATCTGTAAACGCCATAATAATTTAATTTTTAGATTGTTGGCGCAAAGAATATGCCACCTCCTATTTATGACAAATTGTCGTCATCTTATTCCGAATGGTCGTGAAGCTTTCAACTGGGTTTTTAATTGAACGAGTTTTTTGCCTGTCCGAATGCTAAGTTCTATCAGGATAAATTTGGAGCTACTTAAAACGGCAACTTCTCGATATAGACCAGAGCTTCTTCACTTTTAATCGATCTTAGGTATCGCAATGTCATTCGCATTGAAGTGTGACCCAACAAACGCATAATGGTCATTACATCAGCCCCTGCTTTAGCCATATTACATGTAAAAGTGTGACGACAGCGGTGAAGATGAAAATTAACCCCTGAGAGCCTCTTATACTTCTTGACCCAATGTTTTAGTCCATGCTCGGTAAATGCCGTGTAACGCTTGGTAGAGATAATGAGTGCCCCAGTATTAGTTTCTTTCGTTTTACGTTCCGTTATATATTCTGAAAGGGTCACTCGAAGATTTGAATGCATGGGAACATATCGGTTCTGCTTCGACTTTGAGGTGCTCTGGTTTACAAATACCATATTAGTTTCAAAATTGATGTCCTGTACGCGCAATCCAAGAAGCTCACCTCTTCGTAGACCAGTATATAGAAGAATACTAATAATCGCTAAGTCTCGCTTATAAGCAAACACATCATTTGAACGATGCAGGGTAATTGCTCCTACAAACTTCGAAACCTCATCTTCGGTCAAGGCCCGCTCGTCTGTATATACCGGTGCCGGTGGTCTTGCGATTTTCCCTGAGATGCTATCTTTAGCGATGTACTCGTTCTTTTCAAGCCATCGGATAAATACCATGAGCTTTCGATAGTAAGTACTTGTAGTAGATATTTTAATCCCCACTTGTATGTTGGTGCCAACAGTTCGTTTTCTCACGCTAATGCGCCTAAAAAACTCTCCGACAGTGTGAGAGTTTAAATCCTTTATAGTCCGAACCTCTGGAACTCTTTTTTGAAAGGTACTAAAGACTTCGCGATATCCCTTAATTGTTTGAGGACTAAGACGCTTGGTGTATTGGCATTCTGAAATATACACTTCAAAGAGTCGCTGTAGCTCGTCTTCCTTAGTTGGGTACATGCTTTTCTCTTTTAATTTAAGCATGAGTCAATAATAGTTGAACATCGAATCTCGTGATAACACCACCGCGACGATAAGTGATCGGCGGTGTTATCACTTCCCACTTTGATTAAATGCAAGAAACAATAGATAGAATAGCAGCACAAGAAATATGTTGGTCTGTGTTTCAATTATTCGACCTCACT
>CAZHJO010000261.1:0-4811 GCA_964532755.1 uncultured Maribacter sp.
TTGGGAATATGTATTTAAACCTGTTACAAGATTAATCGTTCTTTCAGGTACCTCGAGGTAAAGGATACTAGCCTCAAAAGTTGGCGTAATACTCAAATCCTCATATTGGTTGAAATCCTGTTCCTCGATACAGGAAAACAGAAATACCAAAGCGAATGCAGTCAATAAATAGGATGTTATCTTTTTCATTTCGCGCAACCTTATAGCTGCCCCCAATTAACCGGCAGTAGATATATACTATGTATAACTCTACAAAAAGCTTTTTATTTCACTTAAATCGTGAATCATATGGCAAATATCGTGAACAGGATCATTATGCACGTTGAAGTGTAAGGTGTGCAAACCCGCGGCCCTGGCTCCAAGGATATCAGCCTCAAGGCTATCACCTATCATAATAGAATTTTCCGATGTGGTGTTGGCACTATCCAATGCCAGTTCAAAAATTATGGGATTTGGCTTTTTGACCCCTGCCCTTTCTGAATCAATAATTTGGTCAAAATAATCCCTAATATTGGCGTTTACCAATTTTTTCTCCTGAATTTCCTGAAATCCGTTGGTAATAATATGGAGCTTATACTTTGGTTTTAAATAGTCTAATACCTCTTTAGTATTAGGCAAAAGATAATTATAAGTCGAAAGATATTTTATATAGTCAATGGCCAATTGATCTATGATTTCATCTGAAACCGAATATTTTATTTCGTCAAAAACAGTTTTAAGCCTTTGATAGCGTAATTCTGCCTTTGTTATCCTTTCCTCACGGTACAGCTTCCAAAACGCAAGGTTTATTGGAATGTAAATTTCCAGGAAATCAGGTAAATCAACTCTAACATCGTGTTCAGCCAATATTTTTTCGAACGTGAGTGCAGAATTTTTTTCAAAATCCCAAAGGGTATGATCTAAATCAAAGAAAACATCTGAAACCTTATTCCTATACATGATAATTCCGTACGATTGATTGGTAAGTCTCTTTCCAATCTATTTTGTGATCTGTACCTAAAAGCTCATTCGAAAATACCGATATAAACTCGCCATTCACCTTTTTAACCTCCTGATATAATGACTTTACCTTTTCCATTATTTCACTCGTTGATTTGTCTTCATGCAAGGCGTAATCATGAAACGCAAACGAATGCACCCTAATTGGCTGTTGTACTTCCATATTAATATCATAGAGATAAAATGGAAAAGATGTTCCTGCCCTAAAACCAATTTCATGGGTATAGCCCATGGTAAAATCGTCAGTGAATTCTGCTTCAACCAAATTTCTATATGTATGGGGTATATCTACCCTATTATATCTACTTCTCGAATATTCAACTTGTCTATTAATAACCCCTGCCAATGCTCTCTTCTCTTTCTTAAGCAAGACCGTATCATCGAATGAGCTATAAGACGCAGCAAGTGAAACTTTGCAATAATCGGCTACGGATTTAATCAAGAACCTGAAGTTATTGTTATTTGGGGATACATTCTTATCGTATGTTGAATAGGAAGCGAACTGAAAAAAGAATATACAGATTAGATTGTACTTCTTCTTAATATCAATCAAAAAAGCAAAATTATTATAGGGGTCTTTCCTTGGACTGAACCATACGGCAATTCTCCTGAAGAGGCGCCTTAATCTAAAATTACCCAAATCAAGTATGAAACCGGCCATACTTCTGGTAAAACCTCGGTGCGCATAGCAATGCGAGGTAGTTACATCGATTATAGAAGTGTATTTATAGGATTTTCGTTTATAAGAAAGGTCTGGGAAACGCTCCAACATCCTATCCAATAATTTATTGGCCCAAATATCGACAACCGGAAGCCTTAAAAAATTATTTTGGAACGCTAAACTATCCTTGGGGGAGAACCTGCCATGCACGTCCTTTACATGCGGAAGATACTCCTCATACCTTGAAAGTAAATAAAAACTCGCTGAAAAAACATCAAAAGGGATAGAACTGTTTTCGCCTGCCGTAAAAAAACAAGGCACGCCTTCCCAATCTGCAACATTAATTTGAATATCATTGATTCCCTGTTCAAAAAGTAAATCATTGCTTCTAACAAAAAATTCGTTTTGCAAGGGTTGTTTGGTATAGGTGATTTTTGCACCTGAATGCTTTATAAAGTCCTCTACCCTTGTCGTGAAGGAAACCTCTATTCCCAATATCCTTGTAAATACCTGACGCATAACGTAACTAAATCGTGGTGTTATTTTATGCGTATATATCAGTAACATTCGTTGTAATTAGGTTGAGAATTATAATTGGGATTCATCAGCAAAACTATAGTAATCCTTTTGGGTAATAATCAAATGATCTAAAACTTTTATATCTAAGGCAACAGCGGCATTTTTGAGCTTCGAGGTTATCTGTTTATCGGCCTCGCTTGGTTTTAAACCTCCAGAAGGATGATTATGTGCTAGAATAAGACCAACAGCTCCAAGTTCCAACGCCTGCTTCATTACCAAGCGAACATCAACTAAAGTCCCTGTTATGCCACCTTTACTCAATTGCGCCGTATGCATCACCTTATTGGAGTTGTTCAAATACACGATCCAAAATTCCTCATGGGGTAATTCGCCCATACCAGGCTGTAAAAGCTCAAAAACATCTTTGCTACTTGAGATCTTGGTGATTTTCCCGACCCCCTCGCCTCTTCTCCTTCGTCCAATTTCCAAAGCAGCGGCAATTGTAATTGCTTTGGCCTCTCCAATACCCTTAAATTGCATCAATTGGCTTATCGAAAGCTTACCTAGTTCATTTAGATTGTTATTGACAGCTGCCAATATACGTTTTGACAGTTCAACTGCACTTTCATTTCTACTACCAGAACCTATTAAAATAGCCACCAATTCTGCATTTGATAAGATAGACTTGCCTTTTCGCACCAATTTTTCCCTTGGCTTGTCATCATCGGACCAATTTTTAATGGAAAATGAGCTTGGCTTTTCTTGCATGCGTTAAAGATAATCAACAATTATTTTTATTGTAAATTTCAAAAGGAAATTCAAGACCTATTTACATGAAATCAATCTTTGATGAAGAAACATACAATGAGATCATTACCCGTGTTAACCAACTCAATGAGAATTCAATTCCTAAATGGGGCAAAATGACTGTTGCACAAATGGTATGGCATTGTCAAGTTCCACTCAGGGTCGCGATCAAGAATAAAGCGACCAACAAAAAAGGCAATCTGCTCATACGCTGGTTCTTCAAAAAGTCGCTCTTCAATGATAAACCTTGGCGGAAAAACCTACCTACATCATCTTTTGCGAGGGCTAAGGAAGACAAGGATTTCAATACCGAATTTGAAATCTTGCAAAAACTAATACATGATGTTTACGGGATTAGGGGTCGAAAAGAATGGAATCCGCATCCTCTTTTTGGTACTTTTACCCCACAGCAATGGGGCCAAATGCAATACAAGCATTTAAATCACCATCTAGGTCAATTTGGGGTATAAATTGTGTGATTAGGGTCTTCGTCAGGTAACGACTCCTGGTGTTCAGTTTGTGTTCTTGTATCATTAATCATCCGGGTTTCTTCAAGCAGCACATTAGATATTCCCAGCATAAACGCTATCATCAAGACTGAAGACCTGCGTCTTAAAAATTTAAAGATAATTTTGCGAAAAACGACCATAGTAATAGAACGTCTTATTAATACCGGTCAAAAAACGTTCCATTCACAATGCTCATGACAAAACAGCAGCAAATTTCGGTTTTATGCTTCGATCAAGCTCTTAAGGGCCTCCAAATCAAGTCCGCCATAATTACCAGAACTCATTAAGAGCAACACTGATCGTTCATAATTTTGACCAAAAACATATTCCTTAAACGCACTGGCTACGGTAAATATTCTTAAATCCTTACGTTCAAAAGCCTCTTGGATCTGATCGGGGGTAACTTCCTTCAGTTTTTTAATTTTTACCGATTCTGGCAAGAAGAAGACAATAGCCTCATCAGCGGCATCCAAGGCCCCTTTGTATTCCTTTAAAAAATCTGCATTAAAGCTGCTATATGTATGTAGTTCCAAACAGGCGATTACTTTTCGCTTTGGGTATTGCTCTTTGACTGCACTCGTCGTAGCTGCGACTTTGCTTGGCGAATGTGCAAAATCTTTATAAGCTACAGCATTTTCAGCTTCCGCGATTTTTTCCAAACGCTTTGAGGCACCTGAAAACGTGCCTATAGCTTCATAAAAATCATCTTCATCTACACCCATGTTTTGACAAATCCATTTGGCACCGGCCAAATTGCTTAAATTATGTTTGCCGAATATTGCGATAGGCATTAGGCCTTCCGGCGTTTTCAGCAGTGTTTGACCATCCTCAACTGAATAGTCAGGGGTTGCATATGGTAATTTGCGGATGGCATTTTCAGAGGCTTCTACCACTTTTTTCACTGCTATATCCTCAATATTATAGGTAATACTTCCCCCCTTTACTATACCATCTACGAAGATCCGGAACTGTTCTACATAATTTTCGAAGGTCGGGAATACATTAATATGATCCCATGCAATACCACTCAACAAGGCAATATTAGGTTTGTACAAATGAAATTTTGGTCGCCTATCTATCGGTGATGAAAGATACTCATCTCCTTCAAGCACTATAAAATCATTGTCTTTCGTTAAATGCACCATACGATCAAAACCATCTAATTGTGCGCCAACCATATAATCGACTTCAATGCCATGATAATTGAGCACATGAAGAATCATAGAGGTAATTGTGGTCTTACCATGGCTACCACCGATAACCACCCTTGTTTTATCCATGGATTGCTCATATAGGAACTCTGGATACGAATAAAT
>CAZHJO010000262.1:0-4791 GCA_964532755.1 uncultured Maribacter sp.
CCAAGATGATCCTGAAATTATGGAACGGGTAGATAGGGAGTTTTTGGTCAATACCTATTGGCAGTCCAACGCACTTCTGTTAATGAAGAGGGCGAATAAGTATTTTCCGATCATAGAACCAATATTAGCTAAAAACGGGATTCCCGATGATTTTAAATACTTGGCCGTGGCTGAAAGTGCCTTGACTAACGTGGTTTCCCATGCAGGCGCTACAGGCTTTTGGCAGATAATGAAAGGAACAGGTAGGGAATATGGACTTGAAATAAATGCCAATGTTGATGAGCGTTATCATTTGGAGAAATCGACCCAAGTCGCTTGTGATTATTTAAATAAGTGGAAGAATAGATATGGCAGTTGGACCCTGACGGCCGCGGCATATAATGCAGGACCTGGCGCAATCAGCAAATTTATGGGTATCCAGAAAGTAGATGATTACTATGATCTACTGCTGGGACAAGAAACGGGAAGGTATGTGTTTCGTATAATGGCGATAAAGGAGATTCTTTCAAATCCTGACAAATATGGTTTTGACATCGATAAGGAAGATATGTATAGCGCTGTACCGACATTCAAGGTAGAAATTGAAGAACCTGTTGCAAGTTTTGCGGATTTCGCGAGTGAGTATGAAATTAATTATAAGATTTTGAAAAGACACAATCCTTGGCTTAGGGAACCCCACTTGAACAATGCTTCAAGGAAGAAATATACCATCGAAATCCCAATCAAAGGTTATTATAAAATGGATAAATAAGAGAATTAAATCTTCTTCATTTGCTGCTGCATCATTTTGATTTGATCAGTAAGCATATTGTTCTTGTCCAATTTTTTAGCTTCACGCAGTAACATGGTTGCTTCCCTTTTACGGCGTTTCTGCATTGCAATTCCAGCCAAACTCAATTTGGCCATGGCAACGTCATAATCCATAGTTAAGCCAAGTTTCAATGCTTTTCTGAAATATTTTTCTGCCTGGGTCAAGTTCTTTTGCGAATGAAGAATCCCGTGTAGATAGTTATAATATCCTTGTTGCTTCGTAATCAAGGCTGCTTCAGGATTTTTTATCCTATCCAGCCACTTTTGTGTCCCTTCCATATCTTGCTTTCGCATTCTTAGAAAGGCGAGTAAAATCAGTTCATTCCTAAAATATAGAAATATGAATATCAGTGAGAACAGGATCAAGAATATACCATTACCTATATTGCCTTCAACAAATTGGTAAATAGCATATGCAATTATCAATCCGGCTATTACGAGTTTAATATTCTTGTTAAACATGGTGTTTTTCTATTTTTTGTGGGTAATTATGGCTGAAACAGTCCTTAAGCATTTGTGTGGCAAAAGTAATAAAAACCTACCTGTAGGTGGTATGCCTGAATAAAAAATTATTTTTTTGATTAGGTTTGTCAAAGCCAAAACTCTTTGTATATTTGCGCCCAGATTTTGCAAAGGTATTGGCAAAATTTCAAAGTACAACATAAGTTTTATAAATTAAGTACGAGGATGAAAAGAACGTATCAGCCATCAAAAAGAAAAAGAAAGAATAAGCATGGCTTTAGAGAGCGCATGGCAACCGTTAACGGTAGAAAGGTTCTTTCTAGAAGAAGAGCAAAGGGAAGAAAAAAATTATCTGTATCCTCTGAGCTGAGACACAAAAAATAATGATTGAAAATTTTATAAATATTTAGGTGTTACTTTTCTAAAAGTAGCACCTTTTTTTTGTCCTTGTAGTAGTATTTAAATAACCGAGAGCATGCCAAGAAGAAAAGAATTAAAGTCAATATTGATCATAGGATCAGGACCAATTATAATAGGTCAGGCCTGTGAGTTCGATTATTCGGGTTCCCAAGCCCTACGAAGTTTGACGGAAGATGGTATTGAAACCATTCTGATCAATAGTAACCCTGCGACAATAATGACCGATCCCACAATGGCGGATCATGTGTATTTAAAACCATTGACTACAAAATCTATCATAGAGATTTTAAAGGAACACCCACAGATTGATGCCGTATTGCCCACCATGGGAGGCCAGACTGCTTTAAACCTTTGCATTGAGGCCGATGAAAAGGGCATTTGGGAAGATTTTGATGTTGAAATAATCGGGGTTGATATAGATGCCATTAATATTACTGAGGATAGGGAAAAATTCCGTGAATTAATGCTCAAAATCGGTGTTGGGATGGCACCACAGGCTACGGCTACATCATTTTTAAAAGGCAAGGAAATTGCCCAGGAATTTGGTTTCCCCCTTGTAATTCGTGCCTCTTATACCTTAGGCGGTGCAGGTGCATCCATAGTATACAAACCAGAGGATTTTGATGAATTGTTGAGTAGGGGACTTGAAGTTTCACCAATTCACGAGGTGATGATAGACAAGGCCCTTATGGGTTGGAAGGAATACGAGTTAGAATTGCTCAGAGATAAAAATGATAATGTTGTAATCATATGTACCATTGAGAATATGGATCCTATGGGTATCCATACAGGAGACTCCATTACGGTTGCTCCTGCGATGACCTTGTCAGACCGTACGTTTCAAAGGATGCGGGATATGGCCATCAAAATGATGCGCAGTATCGGGGATTTTGCAGGTGGCTGTAATGTACAGTTTGCTGTGAGTCCTGATGAAAAGGAAGATATCATTGCGATTGAAATAAATCCTAGGGTATCCCGTTCTTCGGCATTAGCCTCTAAGGCGACAGGATATCCCATTGCCAAGATTGCGTCTAAATTGGCAATTGGGTACCATTTGGATGAACTGGATAATCAAATTACGAAATCAACTTCCGCTCTTTTTGAACCAACGCTGGATTATGTCATTGTAAAAATACCGAGATGGAATTTTGATAAATTCGAGGGATCGGATAGAACCTTAGGCTTGCAAATGAAATCGGTTGGCGAAGTAATGGGTATTGGTCGTTCTTTTCAGGAGGCGTTACACAAAGCTACCCAATCTCTGGAAATTAAAAGAAATGGACTTGGTGCCGATGGTAAAGGATATAAGGACTATGAACAAATTATAAATAAACTTACGATTCCGGGATGGGATAGGGTCTTTGTCATTTACGACGCTATTCAATTAGGTATACCCTTGAGTAGAATACATGAGATTACGAAAATAGATATGTGGTTCTTAAAGCAATATGAAGAACTTAATTATCTAGAAAAAGAGATATCCCAATATACGATAGCAAGTCTTCCCAAGAAACTATTGTTGGAAGCAAAGCAAAAAGGTTTTGCCGACAGACAAGTAGCCCATATGTTAGACTGTTATGAAAGCGAGGTCTATAAAAAAAGGGAAGAACTGAAGATCAATAGGATCTATAAATTGGTAGATACCTGTGCTGCTGAGTTTAAGGCCATGACACCCTATTATTATTCTACGTTCGAAGCCGAATATGAAACTGTTGACGGCGTAAAGAAGGTAGAAAACGATAGTGTCGTCACCGATAAGAAAAAGATAGTGGTACTGGGTTCGGGTCCTAACCGAATTGGTCAGGGAATAGAATTTGATTATTGCTGTGTACATGGGGTCCTAGCTGCTGCTGAATGCGGTTATGAGACTATTATGATCAATTGCAACCCAGAGACGGTTTCAACCGATTTTGATACCGCCGATAAATTATATTTTGAACCTGTTTTCTGGGAACATATTTACGATATCATCCGCCATGAAAAACCCGAAGGCGTAATTGTTCAACTCGGGGGTCAGACGGCATTGAAACTTTCAGAAAAGCTAGATAAATATGGGATCAAGATTATTGGTACTAGCTTTAAAGCACTCGATTTGGCTGAGGACAGAGGTAGTTTTTCAACCCTGTTGGAAGAGAACAATATTCCCTTTCCACAGTTTGGAGTTGCGGAAACCGCGGACGAGGCTTTGGATCTGGCCGATAAGTTAGATTTTCCGTTATTGGTAAGACCCTCATATGTCTTGGGTGGGCAGGGGATGAAAATTGTGATCAATAAGGAGGAATTGGAAGAGCATGTAGTTGACCTATTACGAAAGATCCCAAACAATAAATTGCTATTGGATCACTATTTAGATGGAGCCATAGAAGCCGAAGCTGATGCAATCTGTGACGGAAAAGATGTTTACATCATTGGAATTATGGAGCATATTGAACCTTGTGGAATACATTCGGGGGATTCCAATGCTACCTTACCTCCTTTTAATTTAGGGGAGTTTGTAATGCAACAAATAAAAGATCACACAAAAAAAATAGCATTAGCATTGAATACGGTAGGATTGATAAACATTCAATTTGCCATAAAGGATGATATGGTCTACATTATCGAGGCAAATCCCAGGGCTTCGAGAACAGTACCGTTCATTGCAAAGGCATATAAAGAACCTTACGTGAATTTTGCCACTAAAGTAATGTTAGGGGAGAAGAAGGTAAAAGATTTTGACTTTGATCCGCAATTAGAAGGATTTGCGATCAAGCAACCGGTTTTCTCGTTCAATAAGTTCCCCAATGTGAACAAAAACTTAGGTCCAGAAATGAAGAGTACTGGGGAGAGTATTCTTTTCATTGATAGTTTAAAGGATGATGCATTCTACAACTTGTATTCAAGGCGTAAGATGTACCTTTCTAAATAGGCAATTTCAGATTCCAAAAATCAAAAATAATAGTAGTTTAATCTGTCCAGATTGTTCAGACATTAAATTGTTTTAGGTGATGATCGAGATGAAATATTGCCAGTTTGATCCAACTTTTTTTATCCATTTGTCTAAAATAAGGATGTAGCGCATATCTGTAATTATTAGGTAGTTTTGAAAACCCTTAATAT
>CAZHJO010000263.1:0-4782 GCA_964532755.1 uncultured Maribacter sp.
ACTATTGATTATTAAACAGTTTAAACTTAATTTTATGGTACAAAACTAGTATTATGGATAATAAGGCAACAGATAATCTACAGGATCTTCAATATTTTGGTGAATACGGAGGGGTTAATCCTTCTATTTCAGACTCCTCGACCTATACCTTTCTATCGGCAAAAACCATGTTCGATACTTTTGAAGGTAATACTGAGGGATGCTACTTGTATACGAGACATTCTTCACCTTCGAAGCTTTATTTAGGTGAAGCCATGGCAGCACTGGAAGGTACTGAAAGTGCCAACGTTACGGCAAGTGGAATGGGCGCCATTACTGCGGTCATTATGCAACTATGTGATGCTGGGGACCATATTGTCAGTAGTCGTACCATTTACGGTGGAACGTATGCTTTTACAAAAAATTTCTTGAAGAAATTCAATATCAAAACTTCTTTTGTAGATATCACTGCAATTGAAGCGGTCGAAAAAGCAATTACGCCTAAAACGAAAATGATCTATTGCGAGTCGGTAAGCAATCCTCTCTTGGAAATTGCGGACATTACAGCTTTATCTGTTCTGGCCAAAAAACATGGGATACCTTTGGTAGTGGACAATACTTTTTCACCCCTATCTATTTCACCAGCAAAATTGGGAGCAGAAATCGTAATACACAGTTTAACAAAATTTATTAATGGCACTAGCGATTGTGTCGCAGGTGTTGTTTGTGGAACCACAGAGTTTTGTCTTGCATTGAAAGATGTACATGATGGTGCGGGCATGCTGTTAGGAAGCACCTTAGATAGCCTGAGAGCCGCATCTATTCTAAAAAATATGCGAACACTACATATTCGCATGAAGAAACACAGTGAAAATGCCCAATATTTGGCCCAAAATTTTGAAAGAGATGGTCTTAAGGTTGTTTATCCGGGTCTTAAGTCGCACAATGGCCATAAGAAAATAAAAGAGCTTATGAACCATGAATATGGTTTTGGTGGTATTATGACCATAAATGTTGGGTCGTTGGAAAAGGCAAATGCCTTGATGGAACTCATGCAAAAGAAAAAATTGGGCTATTTGGCCGTTAGCCTTGGCTTTTATAAAACGCTTTTCAGTGCACCCGGAACTTCAACTTCTTCTGAAATTCCACTTGATGAACAAAAAGAAATGGGCTTATCGGATGGTTTGATCCGTTTTTCAATTGGTCTGGACAATGATATACATAGAACTTATGAAATGATGCGTGAATGTATGGAACAGCTGAATATTTTAAGTTCCAAGGCATCAATGGTTTAATTGCTAAATTAATCACGGTTTGGAGATGAGTTCGTAAAATCGTAATATTACGACCAAACCAATCCTAATCAATGTCCAAAAAAAATCCCAAAAAGTATAGACAGGACGAACATATAGTTGAGAACATAGAGCTGAATATTTGGGAAGCTTTGATCCCAGTAGTGGCATTGGTAGGAATGCTTGCATATAATGTATATGTTTTTGGTGATGAGGCTATCGGAGGCTCTAATCAGTTTATACTGTTAATGGGCGGCGCAGTTGCCGCCATTGTTGGTTTTTACAACAAAGTTTCTTACAAACAAATGCTCTCTGAGGTTGCAGAGAATGTAAAATCGACCACTGGTGCATTACTTATACTTTTAATGGTAGGTGCCTTGGCCGGTACTTGGCTGATAAGTGGTATCATACCTGCCATGATTTATTATGGACTACAAATATTGAATCCCACAATATTCTTGGCAGCTTGTGTCGTTATTTCTGCCATAATTTCAATTGCTACGGGAAGTAGCTGGACAACCGCTGCCACAGTCGGTATAGCATTGATTGGTATAAGTGAAGCCTTAGGTATTTCCCCGGGGATGACTGCTGGTGCGGTTCTTTCGGGAGCTTACTTTGGCGACAAAATGTCCCCCCTTAGTGACACTACAAACCTAGCACCGGCCATGGCTGGAGGCGAGCTATTTGATCATATTAAATATATGACCATCACCACCGTTCCTACCATATTAGTGACTTTGGTAGTATTTATTATCTTGGGATTCACTATTGACACTACTGGGTCTGCAGATACGCAATCTATATTGGATTCAATTGATGCCACGTTGAATATAAATGGATGGTTATTTATTGTACCTGTGGTCGTCATATTTTTGATTGTAAAAAAAACACCACCTTTGGCGGCCCTACTCATAGGAACCTTATTAGGTGCAGTATTCGCTCTTATATTTCAACCTGACATTGTAGCTAGTATTACTGGTGCCAAGGAACTGACCTTTGAATCTGCCTATAAAGGAATTTTAAAGGCTATTACGGTAAAAACCAGTATTGCAACAGATAACGGTGCACTTAATGACCTGTTTTCGGCCAAAGGAATGGCAGGAATGCTTGGGACTATTTGGTTAATAGTTTGTGCCATGGTATTTGGTGGTGTAATGGATGGTATTGGAGCCTTATCAAGAATTACAAAGTCGCTCTTGAGTATGGCCAAGACCAGCTTTGGACTTTTTGCTAGTACTGTAGGAAGTTGCTTGGCACTTAATGTTACGGCCTCTGACCAATATTTGGCTATTGTGGTGCCTGGTAAAATGTTTGCCCAAGCATATGCAGATAGGGGTCTTGCACCTGAAAATCTGAGTCGTACGCTAGAGGATTCGGGTACGGTCACGTCGGTTTTGATTCCTTGGAATACCTGTGGTGCATATCACAGTGGCGTTTTAGGTGTAAGTGTGGCGGATTATTTCCTCTATGCCATATTCAATTGGTTGAGTCCGTTTATGACCTTGTTTTTTGCTGCATTGAATATAAAGATCAAACAGTTGGCAAAATCAAATTAATGGCATTGAACGACTATTTGCAGCTTGTCGTAGGTTCAATTGCTGCTTAATACACCTATAAAAAGAATTATAAGTCCGTACCTAATTCGTACGGACTTTTTTATTTGATATTCTTTACATATCAGGTTTAAATTTTATAATTTCA
Source organism: uncultured Maribacter sp. (assembly GCA_964532755.1). Lineage (GTDB taxonomy): Bacteria > Bacteroidota > Bacteroidia > Flavobacteriales > Flavobacteriaceae > Maribacter_A. Next base: position 2,973 of record CAZHJO010000263.1, read on the forward strand.
CGGTTCATTTAAAATTGATTATTATGGCTACTGTAACACTAAAAGGAAACGAAATACATACTTTGGGCAGCTTACCGGCAATTGGAAGCTCCACTCCCGATTTTAACTTGACAATGACCGACTTGTCATCAAGATCTTTGTCAGCATATGAGGGAAGAAAACTAGTACTCAATATCTTTCCTAGTATTGACACGGGAACTTGTGCCGCATCTGTTAGACAATTCAATCAAGAAGCTGCTGAATTGGAAAATACAATTGTTTTGTGTATTTCTAAAGACCTACCATTTGCACAAACACGTTTTTGTGGAGCTGAAGGTATTGAAAATGTGGTCATGCTTTCTGATTATAAAAATGGGGATTTTGGTAAGTCATATCAAGTTGAATTCACCGATGGACCCCTGCAAGGTTTACTTTCAAGATCTGTTGTGGTTGTAAATGAAAATGGCAATGTGGTCTATACGGAACAAGTTCCCGAAACTGTTGATGAGCCAAATTACAAAGCTGCTTTAGAAGCATTAATGGATGCCTAAGGAATCTTTTATTCAGAATAGAATCCGTGGCATAGGTTATGCCCTAAAAGGTGCACTCCTTTTAATAAGGACCGAAGCGAGTATAAAAGCGCAGATTTTTATAGCATTGGTCCTAACCGCTGGTGGATTCTATTTTGAAATATCAACTACGGAATGGATTCTTCAAATACTTGCCATTGCCCTTGTTTTAGGTATAGAGGGGTTGAATACTGCTATTGAAAAGCTTTCTGATTTTGTGCATCCTGAATATGATGAGAAGATCGGATTCATTAAGGATATTTCAGCAGGTGCCGTAATGCTAGTCTCGATAGCGGCAAGTATTATTGGACTTATCATCTATCTGCCAAAGATTTTTTAAAACATTCTTGGCTTCGGCATAGATAGTAAATTTGTATTTTTGCCCCTAGAATTAATCTATTAATGGCGAAAAAAGGGAGAAAGTCAAAGCCTAAGACCTCCAAGAAGGGCTTATCTTTAAAGTTATCCAAGCAAAATAAAATAATATTGGGGAGCTTATTAATGCTTTTCAGTGTTGCCCTGTTCTTTTCATTTATTTCCTTCTATTTTACATGGCAAGATGATCAAAGTCTATTGTCGGAATTTGCCAACCGTAATGAACAGGCCAAAAACCTTTTAAATAAGTTTGGTGCGAGTGTAAGCCACTTTTTTATGTACAAGGGATTTGGGCTAGCCGCATTGATCTTTCCATTTCTTTTGTTCTATACCGGCCTCTATATGTTCCTAAGTATAGCTAAACGAGGGTTATTGAAAAAATGGATTTGGGGATTGGTATTCATTATTTGGATATCGATTACACTTGGTTTCTTTGCAACGGAAAAACCTTTGTTAGGCGGGCTCATTGGATTTGAAATGAACGACTTTCTACAGGATTATACGGGTAAGATCGGAGTTCTACTCCTTCTGTTATTTGGTCTGGTTTTTATTATGGTACGGTTATTTCAATTTACGCCCGATGCCATATTTGAATATTTTAAAACCAAAAAGGACTCGATTGCATCTGAATTCAAAAACAAACCGACGGAAGTAGGTTCTACCATCGAATTTGACAAAGAGGATGATGCGCCAGTAATTATTGACACCTATACCCATAAAGAAGACATTCCGCCTCTTGAAAAAGTTAAGACCAAAGAGGAAATGGAAGTAATCAATCCAAAAGAAGAAGTTGTTAAAGAGGAAGTTTTGGCTATGGAAGTCGAAAAGATCGTTGTTGAGAAAGAGGAGAAAGACAATATTGCCGATAAATTGGTTGATGATTTTGG
>CAZHJO010000264.1:0-4775 GCA_964532755.1 uncultured Maribacter sp.
TATGGTCGCTGCCTGCCCTGGTGGTAATATTTCTAATTTTATTACCCATTTGGCGAAAGGGAATTCAGCTTTGTCAGTTAGTTTGACCGCTGTGGCCACTTTATTGGCAGTTTTTATGACCCCATTGAATTTACAGTTTTGGGGCTCTATGTATGGCCCTACGGCTACAATTTTGAAAGACATTGCCATATCACCATTTGAAATGGTTAAACTAGTATCCTTATTGCTCGCCTTCCCATTGGTCTTGGGAATGTGGGTAAATCACGCTAAACCTATTCTGGCAAGGAAAATGGCCAAAGTTTTGAAATTAGCCTCTTTGATTTTCTTTATTTCCCTGATTTTCATTGCCCTTTATAACAATCGCGAGATTTTTATGGATTATGTATTCTATGTTTTTTGGATCGTGATTATCCATAATCTTATGGCTTTTACAACGGGCTTTTCAATTGCAAAATTTATCGGACTTTCACAACGGGATGTCAGGTCTATTACCATTGAAACCGGAATCCAAAATTCCGGCTTAGGGCTATTGTTGATCTTTACCTTTTTTGACGGATTGGGTGGTATGGCACTGCTGGCAGCTTTTTGGGGCATTTGGCATTTAGTATCGGGCTTGGTTCTTTCTGGTTTTTGGGGATATAGACCAATCAAGAAAGAAGAATTGGCCTCATGAAAGTAGGATACAATATTGTTAAACTATGGATTAGGACCGGCCTCTTCTTTTATTACACAAAAATGAGGGTTGTGGGCAAAGAGAACATCCCAATAGGGAAGCCAACAATAATATTGGCTAATCATCAAAATGCATTAATGGATCCTTTGATGATTGTCATGAACAGTAGCGTAAAACCTTATTTTTTAGCCCGTTCCGATTTGTTCAAGAATCCTCTTGTACGTAGGTTCTTGCAATATTTGCAGATGATCCCAATATATAGGTTTAGAGATGGAAGGGATACCTTAAAGAACAACCCGGCTATTTTTAAAAAGTGTGGCGATCTCTTAGCTAAAGGAGAAACCGTAATGCTTTTTCCTGAGGGCAATCACGGTATTCAAAGAAGGGTGCGATGGCCCATGCGAAAAGGTTTCGTTAGGATGATTTTTTGCGCCTTGGAAGAGGAACCGAACTTGGACCTCCGCATTCTCCCAGTAGGATTGAATTATTTGAAAGCTGAAAACTTCCCAGATAGTGTTTCCATGTATATTGGCAAGGATTTCCCTGCGCAGGAATATTACGATCCAATGGATTTAATCGAGTCGGAAACCAAGCTGAAAGAAGAGGTCTATAAAAGATTAAAAGTACTGACAACGCACATTCCAGATGAGGAAACCTATGAAAATGTCCTGGTACAGCTTACTAACAAAAATGCGGATTATTTAAACCCTGAAATGGTGAATAAGCTTATCGACAGCATTGATCCAAATGTGTCAGCCACAGCAATTAAGAATAAAACCCATTGGTTATTTAAACTAATGAAGGTCATTTTCACTGTAATTAATTCACCGGTGTTACTGCTTTGGAACAAAAAAATTAAATCAATGGGGCTGGATATAGAATTCAGGACGACTTTACGTTTTCTGTTGGGTTTAATTCTCTTTCCAGTTTACTATTTATTGATTTATTTGGTTTTCAGATATACCTTGGGCCAAGAAGTAGCACTTGCTATTTTCGCGGCCCATATGCTCTTCAATCTTATATATGTTAAACTAAGGTAACTTACATCATCTTTCCAAAAAATATTGCATTCATTAGCAACTTATTCGTACCGTACCAGAAGGCCCTAAAATTGGTGTTATCTGTAAATACCATAACCCGGCCTTTACCAACTTTTATTACCTGAAAAGGAACAGAACCTTTCATAAGCTCTAAATTTTCCTCGGAAATGTACCCACTCAATAGCGGCTTGTTTGAATATTGAATCGGGTTATTATAACTATTCTTATCGGGCTCTATATAAACATTGGTGTTTCTGAACATCGCAATCTTCTCATTTTTGTAGCCATAATTAATAGGATGTGAACGATCTATCCTAGCCTCAAAAATAGCACCCCCTGTTACCTGTGCACCATTAAAATCACTTTTTTCTACAAATGAGATATTCTTTGCGACCAAAGTGTCCTTCCTGAAATTCAACTTAATGATTTCGTTCTTGTTCAACCATTCAGCAATACTGCGGTATCCAATCAAGGTCCCACCATCTTTAACCCATTTCTTTAATTTTTCAGCATGCTTATCGTTAATCCCATCCCCGCTCCATGAACTCGTACTTGGAATTATCAAATCAGTGTACTTACTTAGGTCAACCTTATTAAGATAGGCTAAATCCAACTTTGTTAATTTCATATTGAAACGGGTATCGAACAAATGCCAAATTTCTCCTGCATCATACGACCGCATTCCACTACCTACAATAATGGCGACCTTTTGTTTTTTAATGGGGTCAAAATCATTACTGCCCAAATCAATGCCTTTTGTAAGTCCGGTACTCACGGAAGTTATATGAATCATACTTTCTTGGGCTACTTCTTTTAAAAATACATATAATTCATCTGCCATTAAATCTTGATTCTGGACTGGTATCAGAATGGTGCCATAGTCGTACTGTTTACCTTCTAAACTAAAAGGTGATTTGGCAACTTTCGCTCTTAATCCCTTTTCTACAATTTTATTGAGGGCCTTTGGGGTGTAATATTCATTCCATTCGAACAAATAGGCATAATTACTCTTGCCGCCAATCGTGCCTGACAAGGGGATAAAATCAGTAATTTCGGTGCCTACATTGGCCATGGAAGTTTGTTCGGCGTAGTCCACGTTGAATGCCAAAGGGAAAGTCCATGCCGATATATCATAAAAAAGACTATCTGAAAACGTGATTCGCTTTTCGAACATGGCTTTTATAAGGCGATGATTCTTTTGGTTCATGGGAACTACGTAGCTATTACCTTTTTTATAGTTCTTGCCACCAACCGTCACATCCTTGGCCACTTCATGGAATTTTATTTTATGACGGTTTAAAATTTCGGCAAGATGCCAGGTTTTGGTAGCATCTTTGCTATCCCCAAAAATGATTGATTTTGTTTTGCTCTTGACCGCCTCTGACCTCACATTTTTATAAAAACCGCGTTGATAGTTCAATAGTTTTATCCGCATGTTCTTAGCGGCTTCAATAGTCGATAAGGCAGTGGTAAACTGATTGCGGATAGTAAAAGGGAAAGTTAAAAGCCCGTTTTCTGTTTCTTGAATATGACCTCGGGAACTCCCTTGCTCAAATAAGATACCTATACTCCCATTTACATCAGGGAAGGTAGAACCCTTACCATAATAATAATCGTCATATCCTTCTTCCGAGTAGTACAATGAACCTATTTTATCTAGCGCTTTAGCATGATAGTTGCCAATTTCAGCCGTAAGTTCTTGGTTCATTTTAGGAGTCAATGGGTGTACCCTAGTTGGCTCACCAGGTTGAAAAAAGAAGGTGGAATTGGTACCCATCTCATGGTGGTCTGTCAAGATATTGGGTAACCATCTATGAAAACTCTTTATTCGGGCCCTACTTTCAGGTAGTTGTACAGGTAGCCAATCTCGGTTCATGTCAAACCAATAATGGTTGGTACGCCCACCTGGCCAGACTTCGTGATATTCCCTTTCGTTATTATCAGATACTAAATTGATACTCTTATTAGTGTTGGCCCAATAGGCAAATCGTTGCAAACCATCCGGATTATATGATGGATCCATTAATATCACAAGATTGTTCAGAAGTTCATCGATTTCAGGCCCTTGGGCCGCAGCCAAGTAATAGGCATATGCCAAACCTGCATTGGCACCGCTAGGTTCATTACCATGAATGGAGAAGCCCTGATATACAACTACCGGCATTGCATCGGTCGATAATGAACTAGCACCATTTTCGGTGAGTGCCATATGTTCCTCGCGAATTGATTCGATATTTCGATGATTTTTAGGGGAGGTAATTGTAAGAAGCAAAATGGGTCTACCCTCAAAGGTTTCACCTCTGGTTTCAATTGTTATCCTATTGCTTTTATTGGCGAGGGTTTGCATATAAAACATGAGTTTATCATGAGTTACATGCCATTCACCAACTTCATGGCCAATTACCGATTTAGGTGTTGGGATACTTTCATCATAGGTGACATTCTGCGGAAGATAATAGTTTAGGTCAATACTATTTTGGGCCCCAATATGGCAGGAAATTAAAAGAATAAGGATTCGAACTGATTTTTTCATTTTGGTCTGAATTAGCATGGGTTAAAAATAAAAAACGACCCTGAGAAGAAAGGGTCGTTTTTCGTATTTTTTTGATATAGTCTTAAATATCGTCGAAATCTACATCGGTAAAATTTTCAGGGGTTTTCATTTCACCATTTTGCTGGTGCTCTTCTTTCTTAAAATTCTTTTGATGTCTTTCTGAGATTACTTCACTTCCTTTTTCATCAATGATGAAATCCATCATTTCTATAACATTTTCCCTAAAAGCGGTAAAGTCCTCTTTGTACAGATAGATTTTATGCTTTTTGTAATGAAACGACCCATCATCATGGGTGAATTTTTTGCTTTCGGTGATAGTTAAATAGTAATCTCCAGCTTTAGTACTTCTTACATCAAAGAAATACGTTCTTCTTCCGGCCCTTAAGACCTTCGAGTGTATCTCTTCTTGATCCATTAATTCTTTGTCGCTCATTCTGTTAGTGTCTAGTTAATAAAAATGGGGAATTTCATTCAAAATTGTAAAAAAAAAGCTTATTTAACAACAATA